>NZ_JBFAMU010000218.1:0-8280 GCF_040656655.1 Micromonospora sp. NPDC049799 | reverse complement strand
AGGGCCGCCCGGGCCGCGTCCCGGTCGACGTCCGGCGCCAGCGCGGCGAGCCGGGTCAGCTCGGCCGACAGCAGCCGGGTGGCGGCCTCCAGCTTCGTGGCGTGGGTGAGGTCCTCCCAGGAGGTGTGCCGGCCGGTGATCCGGGCGTCCAGGGCGGTGAACTCCGGCTCCGCGTCGGGATCCACGAACAGGCCGCACACCGCCGACAGCGCCTCGTACCCCGTCGTGCCGTCGACCGGCCAGTCCGGCAGCTCCTCCCCGTACTCCAGGATCTTCTCCACGACCAGCCACGCCTCGGGCGCGGCGGCGCGCAACCGCGCCAGGTAGCCGGCGGGGTCGCGCAGCCCGTCGGGGTGGTCGACGCGGATGCCGTCGACCTCCCCGGCCTTCGCCCAGGCCAGGACCAGCTCGTGGGTGGCGGCGAAGACGTCCGGGTCCTCCACCCGAAGGCCGGCCAGGTCGGAGACGGCGAAGAAGCGGCGGTACGTCAGCTCGGCGTCGCCGCGCCGCCAGGACACCAGCTCGTAGTGCTGCCGGTCGTGCACCTCGCGCGGCGTGCCCTCGGCGGTGCCGTCGGCGATCGGGAAGCGGTGCTCGTGGTACCGCAGCTCCCCCTCGACGACCTTGAGGTCGTCGAGGGCCTCCGGGGCGTCGGCCAGGACCGGGAGCAGCAGCCGACCCCGGTCCCAGTCGATGTCGAACCAGCGGGCGTACGCCGAGTCGCGTCCCCGGCGCAGCACGTCCCACCAGGCCGGGTTGGCGGCGGGCTGGGCCACCCCGGCGTGGTTGGGCACGATGTCCACGACCAGGCCAAGCCCGGCGCCGCGCAACGCCCGCAGGAGGCGCTGCCGGCCGGCCTCACCGCCGACCTCCGGGTTGACCGCGCGGTGGTCCACGACGTCGTAGCCGTGTGCCGAGCCGGGTGCGGCAGTCAGCAGGGGCGCGCTGTAGAGGTGGGTGACACCGAGGTCGGCGAGGTAGCCGGCGAGCCCGGCGGTGGTGTCGAGGTCGAAGCCGGGGCGGACCTGGACGCGGTAGGTCGACGTGGGGGTGGGGCGGGGGGTGTCGGGCATGGCTCAGACCGTCCTCTCGAGGACCACCAGGGAGCGGTCGGGGACGGTGAGCGCACCACCCGCCTCGACCACCGTCGTCTTCTCCGGATCGGGGTCGGCGGTGCTGATGACCAGCTCCCACCGCTGGCCGAACTCGACCGGCGGCAGGGTGAAGTCCAGCGGCGCGTCGTGGGCGTTGAAGCAGAGCAGGAAGGAGTCGTCGTGGTGGCGCTGGCCGTACTGGCCGCGCTCCCGGATGCCCTCGCCGTTGACGAACAGGGCCACCGACCGGCCGAAGTCGTTGCCCCAGTCCTCGCCGGTCATCTGGCGGCCGTCCGGGGTGTACCAGACCAGGTCGGGCAGCGGCTCGTCGACCTCGGGACCGCGGACGGTCAGGCCGGTGAAGAACCGGCGGCGGCGGAACACCTGGTGGCGGCGGCGGAACGCGACCAGCCGCCGGGTGAAGTCGAGCAGCTCGGTGTCGAGGTTGTCCCAGTCGATCCAGGCCAGCTCGCTGTCCTGGCAGTACGCGTTGTTGTTGCCGCGCTGGGTGCGGCCCAGCTCGTCGCCGTGCCCGATCATCGGCACGCCCTGGGAGAGCATCAGCGTGGCCAGGAAGTTGCGCCGCTGCCGGGCCCGCAGGGCGAGCACACCCGGATCGTCGGTCTCCCCCTCGACGCCGGAGTTCCAGGACCGGTTGTGGCTCTCCCCGTCCCGGTTCTCCTCGCCGTTGGCCTCGTTGTGCTTGTCGTTGTACGACACCAGGTCGTTGAGGGTGAACCCGTCGTGGCAGGTGACGAAGTTGATGCTGTGGAACGGGCGGCGCCCGTCGTCCTGGTAGAGGTCGGCGGACCCGGTGATCCGGGACGCGAACTCGGCCAGCGTCGCCGGCTCGCCCCGCCAGAAGTCGCGGACGGTGTCGCGGTACTTGCCGTTCCACTCGGTCCACACCGGCGGGAAGTTGCCGACCTGGTAGCCGCCGGGGCCCACGTCCCACGGTTCGGCGATGAGCTTGACCTGGCTGACCACCGGGTCCTGCTGGACCACCTCGAAGAAGGTGGACAGGCGGTCCACCTCGTAGAACTCGCGGGCCAGGGTGGCGGCGAGGTCGAACCGGAAGCCGTCGACGTGCATCTCGGTCACCCAGTACCGCAGCGAGTCCATGATCAGCTGTAGCGAGTGCGGGCTGCGGACGTTGAGGCTGTTGCCGGTGCCGGTGTAGTCGACGTAGTACCGCCGGTCCTCCTCCGACAGGCGGTAGTAGCTGTGGTTGTCGACGCCCTTGAAGCTCAGCGTCGGGCCGAGGTGGTTGCCCTCGGCGGTGTGGTTGTAGACCACGTCGAGGATGACCTCGATGCCGGCGGCGTGCAGCGCCTTGACCATGCCCCGGAACTCCTGCACCTGCTGGCCCAGGCGGCCGAGCGCGGAGTAGCCGTGGTGCGGGGCGAAGAAGCCGATGGTGTTGTAGCCCCAGTAGTTGCGCAGGCCCAGGTCGGCCAGCCGGTGGTCGTGCACGAACTGGTGCACCGGCATCAGCTCGATGGCGGTCACGCCGAGCGTCCGCAGGTGCTCGATCATCGGCGGCGAGGCGATGCCCGCGTACGTGCCGCGCAGCTCGTCCGGGATGTCCGGGTGCCGCATGGTCAGGCCGCGCACGTGGGCCTCGTAGATGACCGAGTGGTGGTACGGGATGCGGGGCGGCTTGTCGTTGCCCCAGTCGAAGTACGGGTTCACCACCACCGACTTCGGCATGAAGGGGGCCGAGTCGGTGTCGTTGCGCGTGTCCGGGTCGCCCAGCTCGTAGTCGTAGACCGCCGGGTCCCACTCGACGTCGGAGTCGATGGCCTTCGCGTACGGGTCGATGAGTAGCTTGTTCGGGTTGCACCGCAGGCCGTTGGCGGGGTCGTACGGGCCGTGCACGCGGTAGCCGTACCGCTGGCCCGGCTCGATGCCCGGGATGTAGGCGTGCCAGACGTACGCGTCGACCTCGCGCAGCGGGATCCGCCGCTCGACACCGGTGTCCCACTCGTCGAACAGGCACAGCTCGATGGACTCGGCCACCTCCGAGAAGATCGCGAAGTTGGTGCCCATCCCGTCGTAGGTGGCTCCCAGGGGGTATCGCTCACCCGGCCAGACCTGCATGTCGCTCCTCAGTCCCACGATCATGAGCGCGCACCGCACCATGAGCGCACCACACGGTGGGTACCGGCGGCGCGCAGGCGCCTTATTGCCCCCCAGTCTCGAACACGAATCCATCCGTTCGGCCGATGTCCGTAATCCACCCGAGTGACGCGTGATAAACCTTCAGGTGTCGTCCGTCACGTTGACCCCTTTCGAGATGCGGGATCGCGCGAGATGCCCTTTGCTTGTGCGCGGGACGCGCCCACGCGTCACCACTCGGCCTTCGGCCACCCCCACGCACCCCTGTTCTGCCGTCGACGGCGCCGGCGCGATTCACCATGCATGGACGGAGATTGATGTGACGACCCTGCGGGTCGACGTACCACCCACCACCGCCGCGGGCCGGAAGCACCGGCCCACCCTTTCCTCCTGGCCGCAGACCCCGGTGCCGTCCGGGTCCGGTGTCGCCCCGCAGTCCCGCCGCATCCTCATGCTGTCCTGGGAGTACCCGCCGGTGCTCGTGGGTGGGCTCGGCCGGCACGTGCACGCCCTGTCCGTGGCGCTGGCCGCCGCCGGCCACGAGGTCACCGTCGTCACCCGGCACACCGACGGCGCTCCCCTGGAGGAGTACGCCGACGGCGTAAGGATCGTCCGCGCCGCCGAGGACCCGGTCGCCTTCCCGCTGGCCACCTCGTCCCTGCTGGCCTGGACCATGGCGTTCAACCACACGCTGACCCGCGCCGCCCTGCGGGCCACCGAGTCCCAGTCGTACGACGTCATCCACGCCCACGACTGGCTGGTCGCGCACACCGCGATGACCCTCCGCGAGCACCTCGACATCCCCCTGGTCAGCACCATCCACGCCACTGAGGCCGGCCGCCACCAGGGCTGGCTCCCGGAGGAGATGAACCGCACCATCCACGGCGTCGAGCAGTGGCTGTCGACCGAGTCGGGCCGGGTCATCGTCTGCTCCGGCTACATGCGCGACGAGGTGACCGGGCTGTTCGGCGTACCGGGCTCCCGGGTCGACGTGGTGCCCAACGGCGTGGAGCCGCACCGGTGGAAGGTGTCGTCCCGCGCGGTCACCAAGGCCCGTGAGCGGTTCGCCGGCGACGGCCCGCTGGTCACCTTCGCCGGCCGGCTGGTCTACGAGAAGGGCGTCCAGCACCTCATCGCCGGCCTGCCCCGGCTGCGCGAGCGGCATCCCGGGCTGCGGGCCGTGATCGTCGGCGACGGCCCGTACCGCGCCGAACTGGAGGCCGAGGTGCACCGCCTGGGCCTCGGCGACACGGTAAGCCTCCCCGGCTTCCTCGGCGGCACCGACCTGCCGGCCGTCATGGCGGCGTCGGACTGCTTCGCGGTGCCGAGCATCTACGAGCCGTTCGGCATGGTGGCCCTGGAGGGCGCCGCCGCCGGCGCTCCCCTGGCCGTCTCCGCCACCGGCGGCCTGGCCGAGATCGTCGAACCGGGCGTCACCGGGATGACCTTCCGCCCGCAGGACCCCGACGGGCTCAGCGACGCGGTGCACGCCCTGCTGTCCGACCGGGAGCACGCCCGCCGGCTCGCCCGCCGCGCCCGCGCCATGGTGCACGAGCAGTACGGCTGGTCGGCGATCGCCAGCCGCACCGCCGCCACCTACGCGGCGGCCATCACCCAGTCCCCGCAGTTCGCCACCGAACGCGCCGCCCAGCGGATGGCCCACGGCCGGGCCCTGCCCACCCTCCCCCAGGGCAACCTGCTGGCCGCCGCCGGCCTCCGCTGAGGTGTAAGGAAGGGCCCCCCGTCAACGCCTGCGGTAGAGGAAGGGCCCCCGCTTAACAGGCGCGGTGCGCGTACACGACGAAGGCCGCCGACCCTCTGGTCGGCGGCCTTCGTGACGTGATCCTGGAACCTCAGCGCTCGTCGAGCGGGACGTACGCCCGCTCGGGGGAGCCGACGTAGACCTGCCGCGGACGGCCGATCTTGGTCTCCGGGTCGTTGATCATCTCGCGCCACTGGGCGATCCAGCCGGGAAGCCGGCCCAGCGCGAACAGCACCGTGAACATCTTCGTCGGGAAGCCCATGGCCTTGTAGATCAGGCCGGTGTAGAAGTCCACGTTCGGGTAGAGCTTGCGGGAGACGAAGAACTCATCGGCGAGCGCGATCTCCTCCAGCTCCATCGCGATGTCCAGCAGCGGGTCCGGCTTGGCCATCCGGCCGAGCACGTCCTGGGCGGCCTTCTTCACGATCGCGGCGCGCGGGTCGTAGTTCTTGTACACCCGGTGGCCGAAGCCCATCAGCTTCACGCCGTCCTGCTTGTCCTTGACCTTGCGGACGAAGGAACGGACGTCGTCGCCCTCGGCGTGGATCTTCTGGAGCATCTCCAGCACGGCCTGGTTGGCGCCGCCGTGCAGCGGGCCGAACAGCGCGTTCACGCCGGCCGAGACCGAGGCGAAGAGGTTGGCGTTGCTGGAGCCGACCAGCCGGACGGTCGAGGTGGAGCAGTTCTGCTCGTGGTCGGCGTGCAGGACGAAGAGCATGTCCAGCACCTTCGACATCACCGGGTCGACCTCGTACGGCTCCGCCGGGACCCCGAAGGTCATCCGCAGCAGGTTGTCGACGTACCCCAGCGAGTTGTCCGGGTAGAGCAGCGGCTGCCCGATCGACTTCTTGTACGCGTACGAGGCGATGGTCGGGACCTTCGCCATCAACCGCACCGTGGAGATCTCCACGTGCTCGGAGTCGAACGGGTCCAGGCTGTCCTGGTAGAAGGTCGACAGGGCGCTCACCGCCGACGAGAGCACCGCCATGGGGTGCGCGTCCCGGGGGAAGCCGTCGAAGAAGCGGCGCATCTCCTCGTGCAGCAGGGAGTGCCGACGGATCCACTCGGTGAACTCGGTGAGCTGCTGCTGGGTGGGCAGCTCCCCGTAGATGAGCAGGTAGGAGACCTCCAGGAAGGAGGACTTCCCGGCCAGCTGCTCGATCGGGTACCCGCGGTAGCGCAGGATCCCCGCGTCACCGTCGATGTACGTGATCGCGGAGGAGCACGCCGCGGTGTTCACGAAACCGGGATCGTAGGTGGTCATCCCGGTTTCCTTCAGCAGCTTGCCCACCCCGATGCCGGCGGGGCCCTCGACCGCGTTGTGCACCGGCATCGAAAGCTGCCCACCGGGGTGATCGAGCTTGACTTCCGTCATGTGGTTCCTCGCTTCGCCGGCAGATCTTCGTTGAATTGCCTTCGCTTTTACCGTAATCGCGGTCTCGGGGATACCGCCCGCCGTGGTTCGGCGGTGAGGTATGCGTCACCCGATTCCCGACCTACCGGCCGGGAAACCCCCTCGGTTCCGGGTACGCCGCCTGCCGGAGCGCGGCGGGCGGAAGGCATGGGAACGGTACCGGTCGCGGAAGGCGGCCGGCGCGCGAGGTCGATCAAGAGCTGGCCGCGGCGTTGAGCGGGGGCCCTTCCTCTACCGCAGGCGTTAACGGGGGGCCCTTCCTTACACCTCGGACAGGGTGAGGCGGCGCAGGGAGCCGTCGGGGGCGACCCGGTAGACGTCGAGGCGGTTCGCGCCGGCCTGGTACAGCCGGTCGTCGGCGAGCAGCGCCGCGAAGCGGCGGCCTCCGGTGTCGCGGGACACCACCGGCACGACCGCCCCGACGCGGCCGTTGACGGCGAGGGCGAGGGACGTCCCGTCGGGTACGTCGTCCGGCACGTCGCCCCACACCAGCGCGGGCAACTGGCCGGCGTCCGGGTCCACGGCACGGAACGCCCCGAGCCGGGCCACCTCGGCGGTACCGCCGAGGGGACGGTCGCCGACGGTGGTGCCGACCAGGGGGTGCGGTGTGGGCGGTCGGAGCGGGCCGGGCACGCCGCCGGTGATCGGGGTCGGCTGGGCGGGCCGGTCGTAGAACACCTTGCCCGGGTCGGTACGCGGGCCCTGCCGTGCGGACCGGCCGTCGACCCGCCACGGCAGCCGGATCGCCGCCTCGTCGGCGACGGTCGGCAGCAGGTCCACGTGCTGCCAGTTCCGGTCGTCGACGCGGCCGGTGCGCTGCCCGGGGCTCTTGACGAACAGCGGCACCCAGGCGACCTCGTCGGCGGCGGCCCTGATCGCGTCCATCCCCCGTCCCTGGGCGCCGGGGGTGAAGCTCACCCCGTGGTCGGCGGTCACCACCACCAGCGCCCGGTCGTACAGGCCGGTGGCGCGCAGGGTCCGCAGCGTCTCGCCGATCAGCCGGTCGGTGTAGCCGAGCTGCGCGAGGTGGCGCTGCCGGGCCAGTTCCGTCCAGCCGGCGGCACCGTCGTTGGGCAGGTCCTCCGGCGCGTCGTAGCGGGCGCCCGACGGCAGGTACGACCACGGCGAGTGGGGCATGAGCAGGTGCAGGAAGTGCAGGGCGGGCCGCGTGGCGGGCCGCAGGCCGGCCAGGAAGCTGGTGAAGCGGGCCGGCTGGTTGTCGTCGAGGCTGTCCCAGCGGAACGTCGGGTCGGCCGGCACCGGCTCGGCGGCGTCCATGCCCGCCTCGGCGCTGGTCCGTTCCCGGTAGGAGTCCGCCGGGTCGATCCGGCTGTCGACGGGCGCGGCGATCCGGCGCAGCAGCGTCCCGGTCTCCCGGACCAGCACGCCGAGCCCCTGCTCCGGACTGACCGGTGTCTCGCAGCGGCTGGGCGGGCAGAGCCGGGTGATGCTCTCCTCGGCGTGGATGTCGTAGAGGCCGCCGAAGGCGGTGAAGAGGTTGTCCGGGTACTGCGCGTAGTGCGGCGCGACGCCCTCGGCCGGGTACCGCCCGGTCAGCATCGCCGGCAGCGCGTAGGGCGTCCACCCGCTGACACCGGTCGCGTTGCGGTACCAGGTCGAGCCGCCGGCCAGCTCCGCGAAGTGGGGGAACCGGGCGGCGTCGATGCGGCCGTCGGGACCGAGCAGGGACACCAGTGGCAGCTCGTCGAGGATCAGCATCACCACCGGCGGGTGGATGCCGCCCTTCGCCGTACCGGCGGCGCCGCCCTCGCCGCGTGGCAGCACCACCGCCGAGGTCGGCGAGGCGAACAGGAACAGCACCACGAACACCGGCGGGCCCGCAGCGGCCAGCCGCAGCACGCGACCGGGCCCGCGCCACCGGGTCGCTCACC
>NZ_JBFAMU010000217.1:0-8296 GCF_040656655.1 Micromonospora sp. NPDC049799 | reverse complement strand
GTCCGCGCCGACCCCGTCCCGGCGCCGCCGGCCCTGGGCGCCGCGCTCGCGCCGCTGTCCGGTGGCGTCCCGGTCGTCGACAACCCCGAGGTGTACGCGTACCGCACCGGCCCGGTCAGCGTCATCGCCGACCAGACCGACGGCGAGGTCCGTCTCTCCGCCACCCTCCCCTGCACCCCCTGACCCACCCACCGACGGGGGTCAGTGGCCTCGTGTTCCGTCGTGGGGGCCGCGGCTGCGGCCCAGGGCGTCGACCTGTCCCCACCGGCCCGGGATGTCCAACAACTCGACCCGCCCCATCCCGTCCGGCACGGCCGGGTCGATGATCAGGTGCTCGCCCTGCGGCTCCAGGCCGAGCATGACCCGCAGCAGCAGCAGCGGCGTCCCCGCCGACCAGGCCTGCGGGCTGCACGCGGTGGGATACTCCACGGGGTAGTCGGTGAGGGTCCGCTCGTAGCCGGCGAAGGCCTCCGGCAGCCGCCCGTCGAAGAACCGGGACGCGGCCAGCATCGCCTCGCAGACCCGGCCGGCCTCCTCCCGGTAGCCGTACCGCCACAGTCCCCAGGCGATGAGCGAGTTGTCGAACGGCCAGACCGTCCCGACGTGGTAGCCGATCGGGTTGTACCGCCCCTGGTCGTCGGCGAGGGTCCGGATGCCCCAGCCGGTGAAGAGGCGGGGGCCGAGCAGGTGCTCGGCCAGGCGTCCGGCGCGGGACTCGTCGACGATGCCGCTCCACAGCAGGTGCCCGATGTTGGAGGTGAGCGCGTCCACGTGCCGGCCGTCGGCGTCCAGGGCGAGCGCGTAGTACTCCCGGTCCGGGATCCAGAAGTCGCGGTTGAAGCGCGCCTTCAACTCCGCGGCCTCCCGCTCCAACTGCTCGGCGTACGCCGGGTCGTTCCAGAACGTCCGGGCCAGCCGGGCGCCCCGGATCTTCGCGTCGTACGCGTAGCCCTGGAGTTCGCAGGTGGCGCGGGGGAAGCCGGGCAGTCGGCCGTCCTGGTACGAGATCGAGTCCCAGGAGTCCTTCCAGCACTGGTTCGCCAGGCCGGTGTCCGGGTTGCGGGTCTGGTACCAGAGGTAGCCGGTGCCGAGCAGGTCGCCGTACGTGTCGATCCAGGCGAGCGCGGCCCGGGTCTGCGCCTCCAACTGCCGGACCAACCGGCTGTCACCGGTCCAGCGCTCGTACTCGTCGAGCAGGATCACGAACAGGGGCGTCGAGTCGGCCGACCCGTAGTACGGCGAGTGGGGTTGCTCCTCGAAACCGGCCGTCTCGCCGTACCGCAGCTCGTGCAGGATCTTGCCGGGCTCCTCGTCGCGGAAGTCGTCGAGCCGGTACCCCTGGAGACCGGCCAGCATGAGGATGGTCGGCGGGATCAGCTCCGGCAGGAAGGGCAGCACCTGCAACGAGGTGATGATGCTGTCCCGACCGAAGAGGGTCATGAACCACGGCAGCCCGGCGGCCATCAGCTGGACGCCGAGGGTGATCGACTCGTACCGTAGGGCGGCCAGGTCGTTCAGGCTGCGCCGGTACGCTCCGGCCAGCGGCTCGCAGTCACAGCCCAGCTGCGGCGCCCGGGCGATCAGTTCGTCCTGCTCGGCCTCGATGACGGCCGGGCCCCGGCTTCCCCCCAGTGGCAGGCTGGCGCGGAAGTCCTCGCCGCGTGCGCCGTACACGACGGTCGCGACCTGCAGCCGGGTGGTCCACTCGCCGTGCGGGCCGATGCGGATCCGGTAGGTCATGCCCGAGACGTCGACCACCCCGGGCGCGCTCGTGGTAATCAGGGTCTCCCGGTGGAAGGCCTCCCGGCGGTACGTGAGCCGTAGCTCGTTCTCGCCCACCGTCGCGATAGTCCGACCCCGTTTGTGGATCTCCTGCTTGACCTCGAAGAGATCGGCGAAGTCCGCGCCCATCTCCACGCGGACGGTGAACTCCATCTCCTCGCGGGTGTGGTTGAGCACGGTCAGTTCCTCGGCGAAGCTGCCACCGATCGCGCGGCTGCGGATCACCGAGACCTTGGCGTCCAGGTAGTGGGTCGGCTCGCCGGGCGCCAGGAAGAAGCGGGTGCGGTAGGACGTCGAGTCGTCGATGGACAGCGGGTGCAGGCGTTCGCCGCCGATGGTGAGCAGCCAGGTGGAGAGGAACCGGGTGTCGAAGGAGAAGAGACCGGTCGGGAAGTCCACGGACGGCTCGATGTCGCCACGCCGGTCGCTCACCAGGAAGGTGTTGCCGTCCAGGATGCTGACGAGGTCCTTCACCGCAGCCGCCCGGCCTGTTGGCGGGCGACCTCGCGTGGATCCCTGGTGCCGGGCCGAGTCGGGAAGAACCGTCGGAACGCGAGGAACAGCACGACGTTCCCGCTGAAGGTGCTCTCGTTGCGCAGGACGGCCGCGATCGCCTGGGCCCGCCCGGTCACCAGGCGCTCGAACAGTTCCTCGGAGTTGTACCAGATCGCGTCTGCCGGCCCGCGGACCTGGCTCACCTCGATCTCGCCCGGCGCCATCCGGACCAGCCAGTGCGTGGTCTGGTTGTCCTTGGAGAGGTCGATCTGGATGGTCCCGGCGACCGGTCCGCGCAGGACCTGCGGGGCGCGCGCCGGCAGCGATTCGAAGAACCGCTCGATCGCCTCGCTCACACCCGAATCGTAGGCACTCGCCCGAGTTGTCGGGCCCTTATCGGAACTCCACCCGCCCGCCGTCCGGCGGGTGCCGCATCAGTAGACGAGCGCCTGCGCCCCGTCCGCCATGGCCTCCTCGACGAAGACCGCGGCGCCGGCGATGCGGACGCCCGGCAGCACGTCCCCGGGGCCGATGTCCCGGCGGGCGGCGCACTGGGTGCAGGCGGTGACCCGGCCGGTGGTGAGGATCACGTGCAGCAGCTCGGCCAGCGGGGCGGAGTGCGGCAGCTCGAACTCCTGGGCGCGGCCGGGCAGGGCGAACCACGTCGACTCGCCGGTCAGCCAGAGCGACACGTCCACCCCGGCGGCGGCCGCGGTGGCGGCGACGGTGAAGGCCTGGGCGCACCGCTCCGGCGCGTCCGCGCCCGCGGTGGCCTTGACGACGAGAGTGCGGGCCATGGACCCAGCATAGGATGGCCGGGATGGTTACCGAGATCGGGTTCGTCAGCCTGCTGGTCGCCGGCCTGGGCGCGCTCGCCGGGGGCCTGGTCTACGTTGCCGTACGCATATCGAGAGGTCGTTGGTGAGCGCGAGCGAGAACCCCCTGCAGCCGCCGTGGCTGAACGCACCGCCGGTCGACCCCTACCCCTTCGAGGAGAGCCACGACCTGCGCGTCGGCCCGAAGCTGCACCCGACGCTGGATGCGCTGCTGCCGTACGTGGGTGTGTGGCGGGGCCGGGGCCGGGGCGGTTTCCCGAGCATCGAGGACTTCGACTTCGGGCAGGAGATCCGGATCAGCCACGACGGCCGCCCGTTCCTGTTCTACGAGTCCCGGGCCTGGATCCTGGACGAGCAGAGCCGGCCCGTCCGCCCGGCCGGTCGTGAGGTCGGCTGGTGGCGTCCGGTGCTGGACGGCGACCGCGCGACGGACGAGCTGGAAGCGCTGATGACCACCCCGACCGGGGTGATGGAGCTGCACATCGGCAAGCGCAAGGGCACCCAGATCGAGTTCGTCACCGACGCCGTGGTGCGCACCTCCACCGCGAAGGAGGTCACGGCGGGCCACCGCCTCTTCGGCATCGTCGAGGGCGCCCTGCTGTACGCCCAGGACATGGCCGCCCTCGGCCACGGCCTCACGCCGCACCTCTCCGCGCGCCTCGTCCGGGTCGGCGGCTGACCCCGTCCGTCACCGTCAGGGCAGGGGGAAGGCCACCAGGCGCTGAAGGTCCGGGGTGCGCGCGCAGCGGGGCCGGTCGGTGCCGTCGAGCGTGCGCACCTCGACCAGCCCCCGGACCGACGAGGTGAACCACACCCCGTCGGCGTGGTGCAGGTCCGCCGGTGTCGCCATGCACTCGTCCGCGCGCAGGCCGACCCGGTCGGCGCGGGCGAGCAGCCAGGCCGCGGTGGTGCCCGGCAGGATCCCGGTGCCGCCCGCCGGGACCGTACGGAGCGTGTCGCCGGCCAGCCAGACGACGTTCGCGCTCGGCCCCTCCAGGGCGTACCCGTCGGAGGAGACCCAGAGCACGTCGTCCACCCCGGTCCGCGACGCCCAGCGCCGGGCGGCCGTGCTCACCGCGTACGACGTCGACTTGATGCCGGCCGGCAACCAGTCCAGTTCGGTACGGGCGGCGGCCGGCACGCCGAGCGGCAGGGTGGCCACGGTGATCCCGTCCCGGCGTGCGGCCCGGGCCGACGCCGGCACCTCGGCCAGCGTCGCGTAGACGGTCGGCTCCCCGCCTCCCTCCGGGCCCCGGGTGCACACCAGCCGCAGCGCGCCCTCCACCTCGGCGGGCCACCCGGCCGCGACCTCGTCCAGCAGCCCGGCGAGGGCATCGACGGGCGGCAGGGGCAGGTCCACTGCCTTCGCCGCGCGGGCCATCCGGTCCAGGTGCTCGTCGCGGAGCCACGGCTGCCCCGCCCGCAGGTGCATGGTCTCGAAGAGCCCGTCACCGCGCAGCACGCCCAGGTCGTCGCCCCGCAGCACCGGCTCGCCCGCCGCCACCGGCCCTCGTCCGAGCACCGCGATCCTCGACGCCACCATGACCGCTGAGCCTAGCGGCGGACCGGTCACGGTCGGGAGTCGTGCCCGCGGCGAACTATGATCGGACGGTGTCCGAATCCTCCCTCGCGGAAATGCTCCGCGCCCGTGGGCTGCGGCTGACGGCGCAGCGGCAGCTGGTCCTCCAGGCGGTGCTGGACCTGGGGCACGCCACCCCGGAGCAGGTGCACACGGCGGTCCGCGAAGTGGCCGCGGGCGTCAACATCACCACCATCTACCGCACGCTGGAGCTGCTGGAACGGCTCGGCCTGGTCACCCACACCCACCTCTCGCACGGTTCGCCGACCTACCACGCGGCGGGCGAGGACCAGCACGTCCACCTGGTCTGCCGGGAGTGCGGGGCGGTCGACGAGATCGACCCCGAGCTGCTGCGCCCCCTGGCTGACCAGCTGGTGCGGCAGCGGGGGTTCCGGGTGGACATCGGCCACGTCTCGCTCTTCGGTGTCTGCGGTCGCTGCGAGAACGGGGAACCGACATGATCGACATCGCGGGCGCGGTGGCCGTCGAGAGCATCGACGAGGCCAGCCGCGACCAGCCCGAGCCGGCGCACGTCGCGGCCGGCGTCCGGGGGGTGGCCGCGCACTACGGCGACCCGCTCCGTGAGCAGCGCACCCTGGACACGTCGGTCGGTCTGGTCGACCGGTCGCACCGGGGCGTCATCGCGGTGCCGGGCGAGGAGCGGACCGGCTGGCTGCACACCCTCACCACGCAGCACCTGGCGCAGCTCGGCCCGGGGCAGGGCACCGAGCTGCTGGTGCTGTCGCCGCACGGGCACGTCGAGCAGCACGCCGTGGTCGCCGAGGACGGCGTCACCACCTGGCTGGACACCGAGCCCGGCGCCACCGCCGGCCTGCTGTCGTACCTGGAGAAGATGCGGTTCTTCAGCAAGGTCGAGCCCCGGGACGTCACGCCCGAGCACGCGCTGCTCTCGCTGGTCGGGCCGGACGCGCCGGGCGCGCTGGCCACCCTCGGCGTGACCGGCCTGGCGGCACCCGACGTGGTCGCGGTGCCGGGCCCGAAGTTCCCCACCGGCTCCGTGCCGCCGCGGCCGACCGCGTTGTACGACGTCCGCCCGCTGCCGTCCGGCGGGTGGGCCCGCCGGGGTCCGCTCGGCGTGGACCTGCTGGTGCCCCGGGCCACCATGGAGCAGGTCGTCGCCGAGCTGCGTGGCGCGGGGGTGCCGGTCGCCGGACTGTGGGCGTACGAGGCGGTGCGGGTGGCCGCCCGGCAGCCCCGGGTCGGGGTGGACACCGACCATCGGACCATCCCGGCCGAGGTGGACCTGATCGCTCCGGCCGTCCACCTGGAGAAGGGCTGTTACCGGGGTCAGGAGACGGTGGCCCGCGTGCACAACATGGGCCGGCCGCCGCGTCGGCTCGTACTCCTGCACCTGGACGGGGTGACCACCGACCAGCCGCCGGCCGCCGGCACGCCGGTGACGCTCGACGGCCGGGCGGTCGGTTTCGTCGGCACCGCCGTGCTCCACCACGAGCTGGGCCAGATCGCCCTCGCGGTGGTCAAGCGCAACGTCCCCGGCGACGCCCGCCTCCGCATCGGCGACACCGCCGCCGCCATCGACGCCTGAAGGAAGGGCCCCTTCTTAACGCCTGCGGTAGAGGAAGGGTCCCTTCTTAACGCCACTCACGCCGGAAGACTTCCTGTCGACCGTGGCTGAGTGGGCCGTCTAGGATCCGGGCATGACGACAGGGACGTTGATCACGGTTGCCCCCACCGGTGCGGAGTCCGCGAAGGCGGAGGTGCCGGCGCTGCCGGTGACCCTCGACGAGCTGCTGCTGACCGCCAAGGAGTGCGAGGCGCTCGGCGCCGCCGTGATCCACGTCCACATCCGGGACGACGAGGCGAGGCCGACCCTCGACCAGGGCCGGCTGCGGGAGACCGTGGGGGCGCTGCGGGAGAGCACCGACCTGATCGTGCAGCTCTCCTCCGGCGGCGCGGTGACCGACCCGGAGGCCGCCCGGCTCGCGGTGCTCGACGCCGGCCCGGACATGGCCTCCTGCACGATGGGCACGGTCAACTTCGGCGACGACGTCTTCCTCAACCGCTGGGAGTTCATCGTCGACCTGCACACCAGGATGCAGGAGCGCGGGATCGTGCCGGAGTACGAGATCTTCGACCTCGGTCACCTGGCCGCCCTCCAGCGGCTGCTCGGCAAGTACGGCCTGCCGGCCGGCGGCCACGTGCACGTCGACTTCGTGATGGGCGTGCCGGGTGGCATGCCGGGCACCGCCGCCACCCTGGTTGCCGCCCACCAGATGCTGCGCGACCTGCCGGAGGGCACCACGTTCTCCGCGACCGGCGTCGGCCGCAGCACGATTCCCGTCCTGCTCGCCTCGCTGGCCACCGGCGGGCACCTGCGGGTCGGCATGGAGGACACCGTGACGTACGCCAAGGGGCGGCCGGTCGAGTCCAACATGCAGCTCGTGGCCCGGGCGGTCGGTTTCGCGCAGCTCGCCCAGCGCCCTCCGCTCACCACCGCCGAGGCGCGTGAGCTGCTCGGCCTGGCCGCCGCCCGGCGGTAAGCGGTCCCGCGCCGGGCACTCCTGTACGCCGGAACGTCCCGGACCTGGTCACCCGCCTGCCGGCGGTGATCAGCGGGCGGTACCGTCCACCTCGTGGGAAAGACGTACGAGGGCGGCGCGCCGCTCGCCGAGGTGGTCCGGTCCGGCTTCGTGGAGGGTGTGCACCGGGGATCGGTGGTGGTGCTCGACGCGACGGGCACCCTGCTGACCGGTGCCGGGGACGTGACGTCGCCGATCTTCCCGCGTTCGTCGAACAAGCCGATGCAGGCGGTCGCGATGCTGCGCGCCGGGCTGCCGCTGACCGACCCGGCCGACGTGGCGCTGGTCTCGGCCAGCCACGCCGGGGAGGAGTTCCACCTCGCCCGGGTCGGTGCGCTGCTGGCCCGCGCCGGGCTGGACTCCTCGGCGCTCCACTGCCCGCCGGACCTGCCCGTCGGCGAGGAGGCCCGGGAGGCGGTGCTGCGCGCGGGCGGCGGCCCCACCCGTACGCAGATGAACTGCTCCGGCAAGCACAGCGGAATGCTGCTGACCTGCCGGGCCGCCGGCTGGCCGCTGGACGGCTACTGGCGGCCCGAGCACCCGTTGCAGCAGCGCCTGCTCCAGGCGGTGGAGGAGTTCACCGGTGAGTCGGTGGCGGCGACCGGTGTGGACGGCTGCGGCGCCCCGGTGCTCGCGGTGTCGCTGACCGGGCTCGCCGGGGCGTACCTGCGCCTGGTCGGGGCGGAGCCCGGCTCGGAGCCGCGGACCGTGGCCGACGCGATGCGTGCCCATCCGGAGATCGTCGGCGGTACGCGGGCCGACGACACCCGTCTGATGCGCGGTGTCCCGGGTCTGCTCGCCAAGGTGGGGGCGGAGGGGGTCATCGCTGCGGCGGTGCCCGGCGTGGGCGCGGTGGCCCTCAAGATCGACGACGGCGCGGCCCGCGCCCGGATGCCGGTGCTGGTGTCCGGGCTGCGCCGGCTCGGCGTCACGGCGCCGGTGCTGGAGGAGTTCGCCGAGGTCCCCCTCTTCGGCGGCGGCCTCCCCGTAGGAGCCTGGGCGCCCTTCTCCACGCCGGCGCCGTCGGCCGGGCTCTGCCCGAG
>NZ_JBFAMU010000216.1:0-8328 GCF_040656655.1 Micromonospora sp. NPDC049799 | reverse complement strand
TCGGCCGCGGCCTTGGCCGCGGTCAGCAGGGACAGCACGGGCGCGCGCTCCGACCGCGCGGGACCGCCGATCGCCGTGGTCAGTCGCTACCGAGGCGCGGAGGCGTACGCCTGCCGGATCCGCTCCTCGTGCACCACGCGACTGTGCGGCTCCCGGATCGTCGGTGCGGGCCGGGGCCGGTGCGGGGATCGTCCTGAGCATCGAGGTCCGGCCCCGGCGATTAACCGAGCGATCGGCGCGCGGTTAGCCTGCTTCCATGGGGAGCGCGGAACTGGAAGAGTTGATCGTCGCGGACGCTGGCGAGCTACGCGCGTGGTTGTCGGCCAACCACGCCACGTCGCCCGGTGTCTGGCTCGCCCTGACCAAGAAGGGCGGCACGGTCACGACGCTGACCTGGCAGCAGGCGGTCGACGAGGCCCTGTGCTTCGGCTGGATCGACGGCCAGGCCCGTAAACGGGATCAGGAGACCTCCTGGATCCGGTTCACCCCTCGCCGGCCCCGCAGTTCCTGGTCCCAACGCAACGTCTCCCACGTGGCCCGGCTGGAGGCGCAGGGACGGATGCTGCCCCCGGGGCGCGCCGCGGTGGAAGCCGCGAAGGCGGACGGGCGGTGGGCGGCCGCCTACGCCCCGCCGTCGGAGGCCGAGGTGCCGGCCGACCTCCTGGCCGCCGTCGCCGCCGACCCCGCCGCCCGGGCCATGTTCGACGTCCTCACCAAGACCAACCGGTACGCCCTCATCCACCGCCTCAACGCCGTCAAACAGGCACAGACCCGTGAGCGGAAGATCGGCGAGTTCGTCGCCATGCTGGCCCGCCACGAGACGATCTACCCGCAGAAGGCCAAGCCTCCGAACTCGCCGTCATCGACTTCGTCATGATCATTCTGTTCATGCCGCTGGCCTTTCCGGCCGGAAAGTGACCCGGAACACCGGGTAGTACCGCGCCACCGCGCGGATCTCATCGAGGGACGGCCGGGCAGTCAGGCCGAAGTAGTAACGAGCAGCCTGCGCGGCGGCCGCTGGTCCACTCCGCTCGGCCGCACGTACGAGGTAGGCCGAGATGACGGCGGGCCTGTCGTCGACGGAGATCTCCACCAGATAAACCGGACAGGCCGACCGTCGGCGGATCACGGCACGACCCTGCGCCGCCCGCAGGTTTCGGACCCACTCGGACTCTCCGGCCAGCGCGACCAGATAGTCGTCGCCCTGGTACGGCGTCTTGAGAACGGGAACCCGACGGGGCTTGCCCGACCGGCGGCCACGCACCGTCAAGGTGACGGCGTCGCGGGGAGCGAGACCGAGCGAGGTGAGAACCACCCCGAGCCGATTGCTGATACGCCGGTACCAGGCGGCCGGAGGCCGGTACGCGATGCGCCGGCTGTAATCCTGTGGATGCACGGGGCACCTCCTCTATGCCAGCAGGGCGTCGAGGGTGACGAACCGGTAGCCCCGGCTTCTCAACTGGTCGATCACGGCCGGCAACGCCTCGGCGTCGAGCGTGGAGCGGTCTTCGGGGTGGGATCCGATGTGCATGAGCACGATCTCGCCGGGTCGCGCCGCTGCGACCACGCGGCTCACAATCTGTGGCACGGTGATGCCGGCGTCGGTGCCCTTCCAGCCGAGAGTGTCGACCGTCCACCGGACGGCCACGTAGCCGGCGCCGTTGACCGCGGCGATCGTGCGGGCGTCCCGGTCGCCGTACGGGAAGCGGAACAAGGGGCGGGTGTCCGTACCACCGGCAGCCAGAACCTGCCGCTGTCCGGTGGCCACCTCGACACGGAGGGCGGCGTCGGTCAGCCTGGTGGCGTACGGGTGGGTCGCGGTGTGGTTACCCAGTCGGTGACCGGCGGCCACGATGCTCCGCACGGCGTCGGGATGCCGGTCGGCGAAGCTGCCGGTCAGGAAGAAGGTCGCCCGCACCTTCTCGCTGACCAGCGTGCGCAGGATCGCCGGCAGGCCGTCGGCGTTACTTCCCGCGTCGAACGTCAACGCGACTATCGGCTGCGAGGTGGGGATCACGTCGATGTCCTTGCCGAGCAGACCGCGCGGCGGGCCCGGCACCGCCGGTGCGGGAGAACGCGTCAACGCCATCGTCGGGTCGCCCGTCGGGCCGCTCGTCGGGGAACTCGACGAAGAGACGTCCGGTGGCGGGGACGGGGACGGTGACAGTGACGGTGACGGTGAGGACAGCGAGGGCGTCGTCACCGCCGGTGCCGGCAGGGGGGCCGCATGGTGGTCGCCACGCCGGACGACGGCGACCACGATGACGACCAGCAGGATCGCGGCGACGGCGGCGCCGGCGACCGCGGATACGAGCAATCGATGTCGCACGGGGACCTCCTCGACAGCGGCGAGAACGGAACGGCGCTCAACTCCACAGTGCGGTGGCGTCACGATCCGAGGTAAGGCCCCAAGGACCAGGATTGGCGGGGCAGAAGGTCCCGACCTGTCGGCCCTGCTGTCGCTGACCGCTCGATCTACCGCTGCGCAACGGGCTCTGTCCAGCGGAAGTGGCGGTAGCCCTTGCGGCAACGAGGCAGTCAGCGACGAGGCTGGGTCGGGTCGTCCCCTGTCCCTCCACCACCCCCGAAGCACCGTACGAGGGCATCGACGCTGATGCAGCGGGATCGCATTGATACCCGTCCACGGGGCCGATCAGGACGCCGCCAGCTCCCAGAGCAGGATCTGGCGGTGGTGGCTGAAGCCGTTGCGCAGGTAGAAGTCGACCGCGCGGCGCACGTGCCCGTCGAGCTCGGCGACGAACGGCAGGTGCGTCTCCGCGTGGGCGGCAACCCAGTCGGCGTACGCGCTGAGCTTGTCCCCGTCGACGCCGCGTAGTTCCGCGAGCACCGCCACGTCCGCGGCGCCGGCCCTCCGCACGATCACCCCGCGGAGTCTAGGCGAGCCCGTCGCTCGCGGTGCCCCCAACCGGCCCGGCTGCAGGGGTGAAAGGTTGATGCCTGTCGCATGGGCGGGGCCACCTCAGCCACGCGCCGGCCGCCCGCCCGGCGGCTGAGCTTCCGGTCATCCGTTGATCGCCGGGACAGCGTTGATCGTACGGGGGAGCAGGTGTCTGCCGGCACGGAGAACGACGCCGTCGGGGCGGACGACGGCCACGCGAGCGCCGCCGGTGCCCAACCAGCGGTGCAGTTCGCTGCCCGGCCTGGCGATGATGAGTACCGCCCCGCGCCGTTCGATGTCGGCTCGTAGTGCCGTGGACGGCTCGACGGACGTGACGACTGCGAACCGGCCGGCCGCCACGTCGTCGAAACGCCGGTCGCCGTCGATGACCGCGTTCGGGCACAGCCCGCCCGCGAGGCCGCGACGAAGCCGGGGCCTCACCACGAGGTCGGAGCGGCGCAGCGGGGGCGTCCGGCTGTCCGTGGCCAGGTCCGTCAGGCCCGGTACGAGGTGCAGCCGCGGCGCCACGGCGCGACGGATGACGTTACCGAACTCCCCGCCGGCCGTCATCGCCGTACCGATGACCATCGCCAGCTTGATCATGGCGCGGGCGTGTCGCCGGCGTTCGATCTCGTACGTGTCCAGCGCGGTCTCGGCCAGAGTCCCGTCGAGCACACCGGCGAGCTTCCAGGCCAGGTTCATCGCGTCGCGCAGCCCGGCACACATGCCCTGGCCGATGAACGGTGGGGTGAGGTGGGCGGCGTCGCCGAGCAGGAACACCCGCCGGTCGCGCCACTGGTCGGCGACCTGCGCGCGGAAGGTGTACTCGGCGACGCGGATGACCTCCAGCTCCGTGACGGGGATGTCCCCGGTCCACCGCGAGAGCAACGGATGCAGGCGGGCCATGTCGCGGTAGTCGTCGGCGGTCTCGTCGGGCCTCAGCTGGAACTCCCAGCGGTAGCGGGTCCTCCCGACCCGCATGTACGTGCCGGCGCGGGCCGGGTCGGAGAGCTGGTGCACGCCCTCCCACTGGCCGAGGTCGGCCTCCGTCACCACGTCGATGACGAGCCAGCGTTGCGTGAAGCCCAGGTCCTGCATGGCGGCGCCGATGGCGGCCCTGGACAGGCCGCTCGCACCGTCGCAGCCCAGGACCCACGCCGCCCGGACGGACTCCCGCTCTCCCGTGGCGGTGTCGGTGACGTCGACCCGCACCCCGCCGGCGTCCTGGGTCAACGCGGTCACCTCGGCGCTTCCGCGGAACGTGACGGTGTCGTGCCGCCCGAGATTGCGGCGGAGGAGCGCCTCCAGTTCCGGTTGGTCGAACATGCTCCCCTGCGGGTAGCCGTGCCGGCCCGACGCGGTGTCGCGCCGGAACTCGGCCAGCACGCGCATGTTCCGGTCGAGGAGGCGCAGACCCCGGTGCGGCCGGGAGATCGCGGCGAACTCGTCGCGGAGCCCGAGCCGCGCCAGGATGCGGTGGACCTCGTCGTCGAGGGCGACGGCGCGGGGCTGGGGGTAGATCGACTCCCAGCGCTCGAGGACCAGGCACTCGACGCCGTACTGGGCGAGCAGCGCCGCGGCGGTGAGCCCGGTGGGGCCCGCGCCGACGATCACCACGGGAACCGTCCTCACCGGGCCGATCCGAGGTGGAGGGCGAGGTAGACGGTGACGAGGAGTCCGCAGACGAGCGCCGGGGCGTACTTCTGGGGGCCGTCTGCGTTGCGCAGGTGAACCGCGAGGGCTCCGGCGAGCAGGAGCAGCAGCCGGGTCACCGAGGACCTGCCGCGCAACGAACGACCGGCCAGGGGCGCCGACCGGGCATCAGGCACTCGCTCGCCGGGGATCGGCGCCGGCGGTGGTGGACCTGTGGTCGCCGTGATCGCCGTGCCAGTCGAGGACGAGCATGCAGGCGTCGTCGGGCAGGGTGGGCCCGGCGACGTCGAGGACGGCGTCGCCGAGTTCGCGGACGACCTCCCTGGGGTGCAGGCCGGTGAGGCCCCGCAGCCGTGCGGGCAGGTCGAGGCGGGCGGCGCCGCGTTCCAGCATGCCGTCGGTGAGCAGGATGAGCCGGTCGTCGGGGCGCAGCGGGATGTCGGTCGTGCGGTAGGTCCCGTGGCGCAGTACGCCGAACGGCGGGTCGACCGGTAGCGCGAGCGGTGCGACAGTTCCGTCGCGTACCAGGAGTGGGGTCGGGTGGCCGGCGTTGACCATGGCCAGCACGCCGGTGCGCAGGTCGAGCCGGCCGAGGAGTCCGGTGGCGAAGGTGAACCCTCCGGGCGGGTTCTCGATCAGCGCCGAGTTCGCGGCCTGGGCCTGGTCGAGAAGCGTGTGACCGCGGCGGCGGGTGTGGCGGAGGCTGCCGACGCAGAGCGTAGCGGTCAGGGCACTGTGGACTCCGTGGCCCACGGCGTCGGTGATGCTCAGGTGCAGCAGGTTACGCGCGAGGCTGTAGTCGAAGGTGTCTCCGCCGATGCTGGCCGCCGGCTCCAACCATGCCGAGTGGGTGAACGATCCGGCCTCGCAGGTGAACGAAGAGGGCAGGAGCCGCCGCTGGATCTCGGCAGCGAGGGTGAACGGGGTGGTCCGCTGACCCCATTCGAAGAGGTCGGTGTGCCGCCGGGCGGCGATCACCACGAACGCCAGCGCGTGCGCGGCCCGGGAGATCTCGGCCAGAGCATCGTCGTCCGGCTCGACCGGCAACGAGATCTCCAACAGTCCGATGGCCTCGCCCCGTTGCGTGACGGGCGCCATCACAACGTGATCATCTCCGCTCGAACGAACCTGCACGCGCTGGGAGCGGAGCGCCTGTTCCTGCGGTCCGCCGTCGAAGGGCAGCACGGTGGCTACGTCCTCGTCCTGCCGACGTCTGCCAGGCCGGGTGCCGAAGGGAACGTGGGCCAGCCGGACGAGGGCCCGGCCGCTCATGTCCGCGACGAGGAACGACACCCACAACGCCCCGAGGTCGACGCCGATGCCCCGGGTCACGGCCTCCACCGCGTCGACCGGGGCGGCGTCCTCGACGGCGTGCAGCACCTTGCCCAGATCCACGCCGGTCCACCGTTTCCTTGTCACGCGGCAGAGCATAGGCCCAGCGACCGGCGAGCAGTCCGGTGCCGTGACCCGGTCCTACGGGGTGCGGGGCGGAGCGCAGCCGCGCCGCGGCGAGCGCCGCGACCGGTGTTGCCAGGACCAGCACGAGCGACGCCAGCAGGATCGACGGGCGGTAGGTGTTCGGCATGTCGCGGCGCCTCCTCTCCGACCGGGCGGTTCGGCGGCCGGTATGCGGGGGCGCCCGGCCGGCGGCATGGGCGCGCGGGGGCGTTTCGCGTCCGACAGGCGGGTAATCAGCCGCGCCGACGCAGAACGGACGGGGTGTGGACGCGCCACCGTCCCGACGCAAGGGAGCGGATCGTCGTGCCAGATGAGCAGCCCACCGTCGTTCTCGTCCACGGCGCGTTCGCCGAGTCGGCGAGCTGGAACGGTGTGATCGAACGCCTCGGCGCCGCGTACCCGGTGGTGGCCGCCGCCAATCCGCTGCGCAGCGTCGCGGGGGACGCCGCGTACGTGCGGGACGTGATGGCCGGGATCGGTGGGCCGGTCGTCCTCGTCGGTCACTCGTACGGCGGCATGGTGATCACCGAGGCCGCCACCGACGACTCGTCCGTGCGGGCCCTGGTGTACGTCAACGCGTTCTGCCCGGACACCGGCGAGTCGGCGCTGACGCTGTCCGGACGGTTCCCCGGCAGCACACTCCCCGACACCCTCGTGGCCTACCCGGTGGCCACCGGCGGGAACGAGGTGGCGATCGGGCAGGACGGCTACCCCGCGCAGTTCGCGGCGGACGTGCCGGGTGACCTCGCGAAGCTGATGGCGCGGACCCAGCGCCCGGTCACCGAGGCGGCGCTCGGCGGTGGGCTGTCCGCCGCGTCGCCGGCCTGGCGGTCCCTGCCGTCCTGGTTCGTGTTCGGCGACGCCGACCGGAACATCCCGGTCGCCGCGCACCGGTTCATGGCCGAGCGGGCGGGCGCCCGGGGTGTACGGGAGGTCGCGGGGGCGTCACACGCGATGACCGTGTCCCAGCCCGGCGAGGTCGCCGAGACGATCATCGAGGCGGTACGCGGCATCGGTGGCTGATCCGGCCGTGCGCTGCGCGGCAGGGGCCGGCGGTGGTCGCCGGTCCCGCCGCGCGGCTGGTCAGTCGAGGCAGAACTCGTTGCCCTCGGGGTCGGCCATCACGAGGTGACCGGCGTCCATCGGGGGAGCGGGCTCATGGCGCCGGATCCGGGTGGCGCCGTGGGAGAGGAGCCGCTCGGCCTCCGCCTCCAGGGCCGCCATCCGCGCGTCGCCCTGCAGCCCGGGTGCGGCTCGCACATCGAGGTGCACCCGGTTCTTGGCCTGCTTGCCTTCGGGCACCCGCTGGAAGAACAGCCGTGGTCGGGAGCCCTCGGGGTCGACCAGCGCCGAGGCGTCGTTCCGGCGCTCCGGCGGCACGCCCATCGCCTCCAGGGCCTGCTCCCACGACTCGAAGCCCCCGGGCGGGTCCTGTATCCGGTAGCCGAGGGCCTCGGCCCAGAACGCGGCCAATCCGGCCGGGTCGGCGCAGTCGAAGGTGATCTGGACGTCGCGGGCCATGTCAGCTCGCCTCCTGTCGGGTCTGCCGGTGAGTGTGCAGGTAGAGGTCGCGGAGCAGGCACACCTCGGCCAGATGGTGGACCATCTCGCGGTTGATGTGCAGCACCAGCGCGGCCAGCGGATGCTCCGCGTACGGTCCCTCCGCCGGCCCGCAGGGGCGGGCCAGGCCGGTTTCGCCGAGGGACTCGACCCCGGCCAGCCACGTGGCGTACTCCGTGTCGAGCTGCGCCAGCGCCGCGGCCGCGGTCGGGGCGTACTCGAACGACTGGTAGTCGGTGGGCGCCCGACCGAAGTGCGCGGCGTTACGGACCGCGAGCACGCCGACGATCACGTGCCCGAGTCGCCAGGCGATCGTCGTGAACGGTGGCGGGTCGGGCTCCGGCATCGCGAAGTCGATGGTCATTGAGCCGGCCCCGGCCTGCACCGGCGCGGTGGCGGTGCCGCGCGGGTGTACGCTCCAGCAACCCGGTGCCGGCTCCCAGAAGTACTCGTCGTCGGTGAGTCCGTCGAGGCGGTTTCGCAGCTGGTTGGTCCAGTGCGCGGCGAGCTGGTCTCGGAGCAGGGGATTCCAGTCCTGGTCGGTCATGGTTCCACCCTGCCGCATATCGCGGACAGGATCGTTCCGCTATCTGTGGAACGATGAGCACGTGACCGTCGAGGCGACGACCGAGCGGGTGCTGCGGTTGCTGGGGCTGCTGCAGCGGCGGTCGTCCTGGACCGCCGCCGAACTCGCCGCCGAGCTGTGCGTATCGTTGCGCTCGGTGGGCCGCGTCGTGCAGGGACTGCGCGCGCTCGGC
>NZ_JBFAMU010000215.1:0-8355 GCF_040656655.1 Micromonospora sp. NPDC049799 | reverse complement strand
TGGCGGGCGCCCCGACGGTGGCGGCGGCCGGCCTGCCCGTCCTGGTGGTCGACGACCCGCGCGCGGTCCTCGGCGCCCTCGCCTCCGCCGTCTACGGCGACCCCACCGGAGACCTCACGGTGATCGGGGTGACCGGCACCGCCGGCAAGACCTCCACCGCCTACCTCGTCGAGTCCGGGCTGCGCGCCGCCGGCCACACCACCGGGCTGATCGGCACCGTGGAGACCCGCCTCGGCGACCTGGTGATCGACAGCGTGCGTACCACGCCCGAGGCGACGGACCTGCACGCGATGCTCGCCGCCGCGCGCGAGCGCGGGGTGACCGCGGTGGTCATGGAGGTCTCCAGTCACGCCCTCGCGATGGGGCGGGTCGGCGGCGTCCGCTTCACCGTCGGCGGCTACACCAACTTCGGCTCCGACCACCTCGACTTCCACGCGGACTCCGCCGACTACTTCGCCGCGAAGGCGAAGCTCTTCGACGGGCGCTGCGCGGTGGAGGTGCTCAACCACGACGACCCGGCGCTCGGGCCGCTGCGCAAGCCGGCGACCGTGACCTACTCGGCGGCTGGCGATCCCGCCGCCATGTGGTGGGCCGACGAGGTCGGTGGCGAGGGGTACGCCCAGCGCTTCACCCTGCACGGCCCGGACGGGCTGACCCTGCCGGCCGGCGTCGCGCTGCCCGGCCGGCACAACGTGGCCAACGCCCTGCTCGCCGTCGCCGTTCTGGTGGCCGCCGGGGTGGACCCGAAGACCGCCGTGGCCGGGGTGACGGCCTGCGGCGGGGTGCCGGGCCGGCTGGAACTCGTCGACGCCCCCGGCCCGGTGCGCGGCGTCGTGGACTACGCGCACAAGACCGACGCCGTGGTGGCGGTGCTGGCCGCGCTGCGCGAGTTCAGCCCGGGCCGGCTGATCTGCGTGATCGGGGCCGGCGGGGACCGGGACCGGGGCAAGCGCCCGCTGATGGGCGCGGCAGCGGCGGAGGGGGCGGACGTGGTGCTGGTGACCGACGACAACCCGCGTACGGAGGACCCGGCGGCGATCCGCGCCGAGGTGCTCGTCGGTGCGCACGGCGCCGGCGCCGACGCCCGGATCGTCGAGGTGGACGGCCGGCGGGCGGCGATTGCCGAGGCGGTCCGGCTGGCCGCCCCGGGTGACGTGGTCGCGGTGCTCGGCAAGGGGCACGAGCAGGGTCAGGAGGTCGCCGGGCAGGTGCACCCGTTCGACGACCGCACCGAGCTGGCCGCCGCGCTGCGGGCCCGCTTCGGCGACCCGGAGGGTGCCCGGTGATCGCGCTGAGCCTGGCCGAGGTGGCCGCGGCGGTGGACGGGCGGCTGGTCGCCGCCGCCCCCGACGCGCGGGTCACCGGGTCGGTCGAGTTCGACTCGCGCCGGGTCGGCCCGGGCGCGCTGTTCGTCGCATTTCCCGGCGAGAAGGCCGACGGGCACGACTTCGCCGCGGCGGCGGTCGCCTCCGGCGCGGTGGCCGTGCTCGGCACCCGGGAGGTGCCCGGCGTGCCGATGGTGCTGGTCGACGACGCGCTCGCCGCGATGGGCCGGCTGGCCCGGGCGGTGGTGGACCGGCTGCCCGGCCTGACCGTGATCGGCCTGACCGGCTCGTCCGGCAAGACCACCACCAAGGACCTCATCGCCCAGCTCGCCGCCCGGCTCGGCCCGACCGTCGCGCCGCCCGGGTCGTTCAACAACGAGCTGGGGCACCCGTGGACGGCGTTGCAGGCCGGACCGGAGACCCGCTACCTGGTCATGGAGAAGGGCGCGCGCGGCGTCGGCCACGTGCGGTACCTCTGCGACGTGGTGCCACCCCGGATCTCCGTGGTGCTCAACGTCGGGGTGGCGCACATCGGCGAGTTCGGTTCGCGGGAGATCATCGCGCTGGCCAAGGGTGAGCTGGTCGAGGCCCTGCCGGCCGACGGCCTGGCCGTCCTCAACGCCGACGACCCGCTGGTCGCCGCGATGGCCGGCCGGACCCGGGCCCGCGTCGTCCGGTACGGCGAGGCGTCCGACGCCGACATCCGCGCCGAGGACGTCACCTCCGACGAGCGTGGCCGGCCGTCGTACACGCTGGTGACCCCGGAGGGGACGGCGCCGGTGCGGCTCGGGTTGACCGGTCGGCACCAGGTCTCCAACTCCCTCGCCGCCGCCGCGGTGGCCCGGGAACTGGGCATGCCGCTGACCGAGCTGGCCGTCGCGCTGGGCGAGATGGGGCTGGTCTCCACCCGCCGGATGGACGTGTTCGAGCGCGCCGACGGCGTGACGGTGATCGACGACTCGTACAACGCCAACCCCGCCTCGACGGCGGTCGCGCTCCGGGCGCTGGCCGGCATCGGGCAGGACCGGCGTACCGTCGCGGTGCTCGGCTACATGGCCGAGCTGGGCCCGTACGAGCACGAGGGACACGTGGAGGTCGGCCGGCTCGCGGCCGAGTTGGGTGTCGACCGGCTGCTCGTGGTGGGCGAGCCGGCGGCGCCGATCCACGAGGGCGCGACATCGGTAGGTGACTGGGGAGGAGGGTCGGTGCTGCTCACCGATCAGGCGGCGGCCGTCGAGGTGCTGCGGGACGAACTACGGCCGGGCGACGTCGTCCTGGTGAAGGGCTCCCGGTACCGCACCTGGGAGGTGGCCGACGCGTTGCGCGCCGACGCCGCCGCCGGGAGCGCGACCACGGGAGACACCGACGTGGCGGCCGGAGGGAACGTCGCGTGAGGGCGGTCATCGTCGCCGTCGGGGTGGCCTTCCTGGTCTCGCTGCTCTGCACCCCGCTCGCGATCAAGGTCTTCACCCGGCTCAAGGCCGGCCAGCCGATCCGGGCCGAGGGCCCGCAGATGCACCAGAGCAAGAAGGGCACGCCGACGATGGGCGGCGTGGTCTTCATCCTGGCGACCGTCATCGCGTACGTCGCGGGCCACCTGGCCCTGACCAGCCTGCCGGACGCGCAGATCGCCCAGGTCGAGCCGACCATCACGGCGCTGGTGCTGCTCGGCCTGATGGTCTTCTCCGGAGCGGTCGGCTTCATCGACGACTTCCTGAAGGTCCGCAAGCGGCACAGCGGTGGTCTGAACAAGCGGGGCAAGCTGCTCGGCCAGATCCTGGTCGGTGCGGTCTTCGGCGTGGTCGCGCTCTACTTCCCGAGCAGCATGACCGACGCCGACGGGCGGGCGACCAACACCGAGACCGTCGGCAGCACCACGCTGAGCTTCATCCGGGACATCCCGGCGCTGGAGCTGACCAAGGTCGGCGCGGTCATCGTCTTCATCTTCGTGGTGATGGCGGCGACCAACGGCGTCAACCTCACCGACGGCCTGGACGGCCTCGCCACGGGCGCCTCCGTGATGGTGCTGGCGGCGTACGCGCTGATCGCGTTCTGGCAGTACCGGCACTGGTGCGCCGACCCGAACTACACCGAGGCGTACTGCTACACCGTCCGGGATCCGCTGGAGATCGCGTTGATCGCCGGGGCCGCGGCCGGGGCCTGCGTCGGGTTCCTCTGGTGGAACACGTCACCGGCGCGGATCTTCATGGGCGACACCGGCGCGCTGGGCCTGGGCGGTCTCATCGCCGGCATGGCGATGTCCACCCGGACGATCATGCTGCTGCCGATCATCGGCGGCCTGTTCGTGATCATCACCATGTCGGTGGTCATTCAGATCATCTCGTTCCGCACCACCGGCAAGCGGGTGTTCCGGATGTCCCCCCTGCAGCACCACTTCGAGCTCGCCGGCTGGAGCGAGGTCAACATCGTGGTGCGCTTCTGGATCATCGCGGGCATCGGTGTCGCCATCGCGCTGGGCCTCTTCTACAGCGAGTTCCTCGCCAACGTCGGCTGATCCATGCTGCCCGCAACGGCGCCGTCGCGACCTCGCGGCGGCGCCGTCGCGCCGTCCGGCGCCGTAGCGCTCCGCGTGGCGGCGTCGGGCCGACGGCGTTAAGCGGGGGCCCTTCCTCTACCGCAGGCGTTAAGCGGGGGCCCTTCCTTTCACCCGCGACACGCCGAGGACGGCGTTGCGGAGGTGGGCGGGCCGGCCAGCGGCCATGATGTCGGGGTGGGGGAGGACAGCGGTACCCAGGTCACGACGGACACGACACCCCGGCGGCCACCGGACGAGCCGGGCGGGTCGGCGGCGCTGCGCGGCCTGGACGCCGCCGGCGGCCTGGCGGCCCTGCGCGGGCTGCTGGACCGTCCGCTCGCCTCCTACTACCTGCTGCTCTCCAGCGCCGGCCTGCTGCTGCTCATCGGCCTGACGATGGTCTTCTCGGCGACCAGCGTGCGGGACTACGCCCAGGGCGGGAACGCCACCGCGTCGCTGACCAAG
The DNA here is from genome assembly GCF_040656655.1 of Micromonospora sp. NPDC049799. Lineage (NCBI taxonomy): Bacteria > Bacillati > Actinomycetota > Actinomycetes > Micromonosporales > Micromonosporaceae > Micromonospora > Micromonospora sp. NPDC049799. The sequence continues at coordinate 4,029 of NZ_JBFAMU010000215.1, read as the reverse complement.
CAGGCGATCTTCGCGGTGATCGGCATCGTGGCCTTCTGGGCCTGCCAGCGACTGCCCGCCCGCACGTTCCGGGCCGTCGGCTGGCCGGCGCTCGGCGTGTCGGTGGTGCTGCTGCTCCTGCTCAACGCCCTCGTCGCCCTCGAATCGATCGCCGGGGTGGAGCGGGTCGGGCCGATCTACGCCGAGCTGCTGTGGCTGCACCTCGGCCCGATCCAGCTGCAACCCTCCGAGCTGGCGAAGTTCGCTCTGGTGCTCTGGGGCGCCGACGTGATCGCCCGGAAGGGCGCCAAGCTCGGCTGGTGGCGGGAACTGGCCACGCCGCTGTTCCCGGTGGTCGGGCTGCTGTTCGTCCTGGTCGGCTACAACGACCTCGGCACCATGCTCTGCCTGCTCGCGCTGGTCGTCGGCCTGCTCTGGGCGGCCGGCGTACGGATGCGGGTGTTCGCCACCCTCACCGCGGTCGGCCTGCTCGGCATCGGCCTGCTGGTGGCGGTCGCCTCCCTCGGTGCCGGGTCCGGTGAGAAGGGCGCCGAGAACTACCGGCTGGCCCGCCTGACCACCTTCTTCGCCCCGCCGCCGCCGGAGCAGTGCAAGCTCGAGGAGTGCTACCAGATCGCGCAGGCCCGGTACGCCATCGAGAACGGCGGCTGGTTCGGCACCGGCCTGGGCAAGAGCACCCTCAAGTGGGAGTGGCTGCCGGCGGCGGAGAACGACTTCATCTTCGCGGTCATCGCCGAGGAGTTGGGCGTCGTCGGCTGTGTCGTGGTGGTCGCGCTGTTCGCCGTGCTCGCGTACACCGGGCTGCGCATCGCCGGCCGGGTCGCCGACCCGTTCCGTCGGCTCGCCGCCGCCGCGGTGACCGCCTGGCTGGTGGGCCAGGCGGTGATCAACATCGGTGGGGTGATCGGCCTGCTGCCGCTGACCGGCGTGCCGTTGCCGTTCATCTCCGACGGCGGCAGCGCCCTGGTCGTCACGCTCGCGGCGGTCGGGATGCTCGCCTCCTTCGCCCGCGCCGAACCCGATGCGGCCAGAGCACTGCATGCCCGTCCGCCGGCCCGGTGGGTCCGACTAGTGTGGGCCCCGTTGCCGCCGCTTCCCGGCCGGCGTCGCCGTGTGGCGTCGCCGCCCGCGGCCCGGCCTCCGGTGCCCCGGGCACGGGAGCGGCGCGGAGACGACCAGGCCGTGCCACGCGGCGTCCGGGCAGACCGGACCCGACGCGGGGCGGCGGACGAGAGGAGACGTTGATGGGTCCGCTGCGTTCGGTGGTGCTCGCGGGAGGTGGCACGGGAGGGCACATCTACCCGCTGCTCGCCTTCGCCGACTGCCTGCGCCGGCACGACCCCGGCGTCCGGATCACCTGCCTGGGCACCCCTCGGGGCCTGGAGAACGAGCTGATCCCCCCGCAGGGCTACGACCTGCGGCAGATCCCGGCCTACCAGCTGCCCCGGTCGGTCAACATGAACCTCGTGAAGACCCCGGGCCGGATGTGGACCGCGGCGCGCGCGGCGGGCAAGGTCATCGACGAGGTGCGCGCCGACGTGGTCGTCGGCTTCGGCGGGTACGTCTCGGTGCCCGCGTACCTGGCCGCGTGGCGGCGTGAGCTGCCGATCGTCATCCACGAGGTGAACGTTCCCCCGGGGGTGGCCAACCGGCTCGGGATGCGGTTCACCCAGCACGTCGCGGTCGGCTTCCCGCACCAGCCGGTGCAGTCCGAGGCACTGCGCGAGGCCCGGGTGGTCGGCGTGCCGTTGCGGCGCGGGATCGCCGGGCTGGACCGGTACGCGATGCGCAACGCCGCCCGCGCTCACTTCGGACTCCGCCCCGACCTGCCGGTGCTCTTCGTGGCCGGTGGCTCGCAGGGCGCCCGGTCGATCAACCTGGCGGTCTCCGGCGCGGCCAAGGAACTGGCCCGCAACGGTGTGCAGGTGCTGCACGTGATCGGTGCCCGCAACGAGCCGGTGCCGGTCCCCACCGACCTGCCGGTGCCGTACGTGACGCTGCCGTACCTGTCCCAGATGGAGCTGGGCTACGCGGCGGCGGACCTGATGCTCGGCCGGGGCGGCGCGATGACCTGCGCCGAGGTGGCCGCGATCGGCCTGCCCACGGTCTACGTGCCGTACCCGCACAGCAACCAGGAGCAGAAGCGCAACGCGCTGCCCGTGGTGGAGGCCGGCGGCGGCCTGCTCGTCGACGACGCCGAGCTGACCCCGGACTGGGTGGAGCGGACGATCGTCCCGCTGATCCGCGACGCGCACCGGCTGCACGCCATGAGCACCGCCGCTGCCGCGTACGGTCGCCGTGACGGCGACGAGGCACTGCTCAACTACGTCTACGAGGCGGTGGCCCGATGACCGTGTCGACCACCCGCCGGGCGGCCCGGCCCGCCGTGACTGGAAGGTCCTGACCCATGAACACCGCGCAGTTCACCCCGGCCGGCACGCTGACCGCCGAGGACCTGGGCACCATCCACCTCATCGGGGTCGGTGGGGTCGGCATGAGCGGCCTGGCCCGGCTCTTCCTCACCCGGGGCATCGCGGTCTCCGGCAGCGAGCTGCGGGAGTGGCCGTCGCTGGCCGGCCTGCGGGCGCTCGGCGGCACGATCCACATGAGCCACGAGGCGTCCAACCTCGACGGGGTGGACACGGTGGTCTACTCCTCGGCGATCCCCCAGGACCACCTGGAGATGGCCGAGGCGCGCCGGCGGGGCCTGCGGGTGCTGCACCGCTCGGAGGCGCTCGCCGCGGCGATGACCGGCCGGCGTACGGTCGCGGTCGCCGGGACCCACGGCAAGACCACCACCACCTCGATGGTCACCATGGTGCTGCAGCGGGCCGGAGCGGACCCGTCCTTCGTCATCGGCGGGGAGATCTCCGAGGTCGGCTCGGGCGCCCACCACGGCACCGGCGAGTACTTCGTGGTCGAGGCGGACGAGAGCGACCGCTCGTTCCTCATCTACCGCCCGTACGTCTCGATCATCACCAACGTCGAGGCCGACCACCTCAACACGTACGGCGACCTGGCCAACCTGGAGGCGACGTTCGCCGAGTTCGCCCGGCTGACCGACCCCGACGGCTTCATCATCACCTGCGCCGACGACGCGGGCGGCCGTCGGTTGGCCGAGACGCTGCGCGCCGAGGGGCGCCGGGTGCACACGTACGGCGAGGCGGCCGACGCCGACCTCCGGCTGACCGAGGTCTCCTCCTCCGCGCGGGGCGTGCGGTACCTGGCGCAGATCGACGGGCGGTCGCTGGGCGAGTTCCGGCTGCCGGTGCCGGGCCGGCACATGGGGCTCAACAGCGCCTCGGCGGTGCTGGCCACGTACCTGCTGGATCTGCCGCTGGAGGCGGCGGAGGCGGCTCTCGCGGCGTTTCCCGGCGTGCGGCGGCGCTTCGAGCGCAAGGGCGTCGCGGACGACGTGCTGGTCTACGACGAGTACGCCTACCACCCGACCTCGATGAGGCTGGCCCTGCAGACGCTGCGCGAGGTGGCCGGCGACGGTCGGCTGATCGTGGTGTTCCAGCCCTACCGGCTCTACCGGACGCGGGACAACCAGACCGAGATCGCCGAGGCGCTGGCCATCGCCGACGAGGTGGTGCTGCTGGAGGTCTTCGGCCCGGGTGAGTTGCGCGCGCCGGGGGAGGGCTCGGCGGCGTTGATCGAGGCGATCCCGCTGCCCGCCGAGCGCAAGGTCTTCGTCGACTCGTGGGAGGCGGCGCCGGTGGAGGTGACCCGCCGCGCCCGGCCGGGCGACGTCGTGGTCACCATGGGCGCGCCCCCCTCGTCGCTGATGGGCGACCAGCTGCTCGACGCCCTCTCGGCGCGGACCGCCGATCCGTCGGCGCCGGCCGGCACACTGCCCGGCAGCGATGCCGGCGGGGCGACCACGATCGGTGGGACCGTGCCCGGTGTCGGTGGCGGCGTCGGGAACGGCGCGGCGCCCGCCGTCGGATGAGCCCGGGGGTGGCAGCGAGCGCGCCGGACCGGTCGAAGACCAGCGACGTGTTCCAGGTGTGCTCGGGATCCGGTCCG
>NZ_JBFAMU010000214.1:7221-8357 GCF_040656655.1 Micromonospora sp. NPDC049799 | reverse complement strand
GGTGGGGTGTCGGGTGGTCGGGGCCACCCCGGGGGTGGAATCCGGGGCGGGGGCGGGTCGTTGTACATGGCAGACCGCGCCACCCTGGGCGGCGCACCCGGCCCGCACCCATGGGCCCGGGCCCGGCGGGAACGATTGACCGCCGGCCGCGGTTACATCCCCTCGGGCCGCACCCAGCCCCGGACGCCGGCAGGGAATGACCCGCCGGCTCCCGCAGTTACATCCCCGGGCCGCAGCACAGCCCAGCGGGCCGCACGCAGAGCCCGACCCCGGACACCCGGCGGGGGAATGACCCCCCGGACCCGGTCGTTACATCCCCCGGACCCGCGCCGGCCACGGCCGCCGGGCCGAACCCCCCGAAACATCGCGGCATGCCACCGCAGAACCCCCCTCTTGCGTGTGTCGCGCACCCCCGATGTGAAGGAGCACCCCGATCATGGCTACCACCCTGTTCCGCAAGGCCGCCCTGACCGCCGCCAGCGCCGCGTTCGTCGGCGGCGTGTTCGCCGGACCCGCCACCGCCTTCGCCGCCCCCGCCGACACCGGCAAGCCCGTCACCGCCGGACAGAGCAAGAGCGAGCGGGACAAGTCCGACCGCAAGGGCGAGCGGGAACTCAACGTCCGCTACCAGGCCCAGCCGAACTTCTACTACTGCGGCCCCGCCGCCGCCCGCAACGCCCTCAGCGTCCAGGGCAAGGACATCGACGTCGACGGCATGGCCGAGCGCATGGGCACCACCGAAGCCGGCACCAACTCCGTCAACGACATCACCCCCGTGCTGAACAAGGAAACCGGTAAGGACGTCTACCGCTCCACCGAGATCAGCACCCCCCGCGCCGACGACAAGCAGACCGACAAGCTGCGCACCGACATCGTCGCCACCGTCGACGACGGCCGCGCCGTGGTCGCCAACATCGCCGGCACCGCCACCGACACCGACGGCACCACCCACTCCTTCGAAGGCGGCCACTACATCAGCGTCATCGGCTACCGCGACGGCGGCAACACCGTCACCATCGCCGACTCCGCCGACCCCGCCCAGGCCACCTACCGCATGAACATCGACAACCTCGCCGACTGGATCGCCACCCGCGGCTACATCTCCTGACCCACACCAGAAAGGGGCGGCCCCCACA
>NZ_JBFAMU010000214.1:0-7123 GCF_040656655.1 Micromonospora sp. NPDC049799 | reverse complement strand
CAGGCCACCTACCGCATGAACATCGACAACCTCGCCGACTGGATCGCCACCCGCGGCTACATCTCCTGACCCACACCAGAAAGGGCCGGCCCCCACAAGGGGCCGGCCCTTTCGTCATGCTGGGATGTCAGCCGACGGGCAGGGGCGGGCCGTCGCCGGCCAGGCGGTAGGAGGCCTCCCCGACCGGCTCCACCAGGCCGTCGGTCACCAGCCCCGCCAGTGCCCGGGACCGTTGCACGTCGTCTGACCACACCTGGTCGAGGCGCTGCCGGGGGACCGGGCTCACGGCCTCCCGGAGGACGCCGAGCAGCAGTCCGCGTACCTGGCGGTCGGTGCCGGCGTACCGCTGGGGGCGGCGGGTCGGTCCGGTGGGCGCGGCCTGTCCGGACGCCCGCCAGGCGCAGACCGACTCGACCGGGCAGATGCCGCAGCGTGGTGCGCGGGCGGTGCAGACGATGGCACCGAGTTCCATGAAGGCCGCACTGGCCAGTGCGGCGGCGGCCGGCTCGACCGGGAGCAGTTCCTCGGCGGCGACCAGGTCGGCAGGGCGGGTGGTGGGACCGGCGTCGGGCTCGCCGGCGACCGCCCGGCAGACCACCCGACGTACGTTCGTGTCGACCACGGGGTGCCGCTGGCCGTACGCGAAGGCGGCCACCGCGCGCGCGGTGTACGTGCCGACGCCGGGGAGCGCCAGCAACTGGTCCAGCCGGTCGGGCACCTGCCCGCCGTGCCGCTCGACGATCGCCACCGCGCACTCGCGCAGGCGTACCGCCCGGCGGGGGTAACCCAGCCGTCCCCACATCCGGATCGCCTCGGCCGGGGTGTCGGCGGCCAGCGCGGCCGGGTCGGGCCAGCGGGCCAGCCACGCCTGCCAGGCCGGTAGCACCCGGACGACCGGGGTCTGCTGGAGCATCACCTCGCTGACGAGGATCGCCCAGGGGCTCACCCCGCGTTCCCGCCAGGGCAGGTCGCGCGCGTTCTCCTCGTACCACCGGCTGACCAGGGTGGCGAAAGTCGGTTCAGTCATCGCATCGCGATGATGTCACGCGTTACCGTCCCGCTGTCTGGGCGACCCGGGCGGGGCGAGGCCGCGCCGGCCGGCGGGTCGGGGAGAATGCCCGGATGAACGAGCTCGCGATCACCGTCATCGGCCGGGACCGGCCCGGCATCGTGGCCGACGTCGCCGAGGTGCTCGCGCGGCTCGGCGCGAACCTCACCGACAGCACCATGACGCGGCTGCGGGGGCACTTCGCGATGACCCTGATCTGCGTGGGTCCGGCGGCCGCCGAGGTCGAGGCCGCGCTGGCCCCGCTGGCCGCGGACGGCCAACTGCTGGCCACCGTACGAGCGGTCACCCCGGACGGTGAGACGACGCCGGCGGGGGAGCCGTACGTGATGGCGGTGCACGGCGCCGACCGGATGGGCATCGTCGCCGCGATGACCCGGGTGCTGGCCGACGCGGGTGGCAACGTGACGGACCTGAGCACCCGGCTGGCCGGCTCCCTGTACGTCGTCGTGGCCGAGGTGGAGCTGCCGTCCGGCGCGGCCGACGCGCTCGCCGGCAGGCTGGCGACGGCCGCCGCCGACCTGGGCGTCGAGGTGACACTGCGCCCCGCCGACCCGGATCTGCTGTGACCGGGGACGAGTGCGCGCCGGACGCCGAGGCGTACGCCGGCCTCGGCGGCTGGACCCCGGAGGCGCTGGGCGTGCCGGGAGAGGTGCGGGCGGTGGTCTCCGCGCCCGCACCGGTGCTGAGCCGCGCCGGCGGGGAGGTGGACCCGACCGCCGAGGAGACCGTACGGCTGGCGGCGGACCTGGTCGCCACCATGCGGGTGTCGCCGGGCTGCGTGGGTCTGGCCGCGCCGCAGATCGGTGTGGGCGCGCAGGTCTTCGCTGTCGACGTGACCGGACACCCGAAGGCGGTCACGGTGCACGGCACGTTCGTGCTGTGCAACGCCCGGGTGGTCGAGGCGTCGCGCTGGAAGGCGGGCCGGGAGGGGTGCATGTCGGTGCCCGACCTGACCGGTGACGTGAAACGTGCCAGCCGGCTGGTGGTGGAGGGCGCGCTGCCGGGCACCGGGGAGGCGGTCCGGCTGGTCACCGACGGATTCGAGGCGCGGGCTCTCCAGCACGAGATCGACCACTGCGCCGGCCTGCTCTTCCTCGACCGGGTGGCCGGAGCGCACGCCGTCTACCAGCGCAAGGTCTACCTCTGAGCGGCGCCCCGTCGGTGCCGGACTGTCGAGTGTGGAGAGTGTGACGAGGTGCGGTGTCGATGGTTCGGCGCGTCGCGGCGGCGTGCCGTGCGGTGCGCGGCTACGGTGGGGGCATCATGCGTCTGACGGTCGGTCCCCTTGCACCCGCCGTGTACTGGCGGCGACGCGCCGTCGTACTGGGAGCGGTGCTTCTCTTCCTCATCGTCCTGCTCAACTCCTGCATGGGATCGGGCCGGAACACCGGCACGTCCGGTGACGCGCAGCCCACATCGAATGCGGCGACGCCGGGCGCCACGCCGCAGGCGACGGGGACTCCACTGACGCCGCAGACCGGCGCGCCGTCGTCCGGCGGGTCGGCCGGGCCGGCGGATCCGGCACCGTCGACGGGTGGACCGGCTGGCAGCGAAGCGCCGCCGGCCGCGCCGGTGGCACCTGTCGTGGACGACGGCACCTGCACGGACAGAGAGATCACGGTCACCGCGACGGCGCTGCCGGCCTCGGTGGTCCGGGGCGCGACGGTCGACCTGCAACTGAAGATCAGGAACCGGTCCGAACGTACGTGCAGCCGGGACGTCGGGGCCGCCGTGCAGGAGTTGTTCGTCAAGTCGGGCGCGGAGACGATCTGGTCCTCCGACAAGTGCGGCAGCGGCACCAGCACCGGCTCCGACGTGCAGTCCTTCACGCCCGGCCTCGAGCGCTCCTACCAGCTCGGCTGGAACGGACGGGAGAGCACCCGGTGCGCCGACGGCGTGGCCGCCGGGCCGAACCCGCCGCCCGGGACGTACCAGGTCTTCGCGCGGGTGGGCACCAGGCTCAGCGAGCCGGTGAAGATCACCATCACCGGCTGACCCGCGGCCGCTGGAGCGGACGCGACCCCGACAGGCGGGGCTCCGTCAGACGTAGCGCTCCAGGATGGACGCCTCGGCGAGCCGGGACAGCCCCTCTCGTACGCCCCGGGCACGGGCGTCGCCGACGCCCTCGACGGCCTGGAGGTCCTCGACGGTGGCGCCGAGCAGCCGCTGGAGGCTGCCGAAGTGCACGACCAGCCGGTCCACCACGGCCACCGGCAGCCGGGGCACCTTGGCCAGCAGCCGGAAGCCCCGGGGGCTCACCGCCGCGTCGAGCGCGTCCGAGGCGGCCGGGTAGCCGATGGCCTTGGCGACGGACACCAGGTCGATCAGCTCGGTGGCGCCGAGCAGGTCCAGCTCGACCAGCGCCTCGTCGAGGGTGCGGGACTTGCGGCCGCTCGGGAGGTAGTCCCGGATGACGAGGGTGCGGTCGGCGTCGACGCCGGCCATCAGCTCGTCGAGCTGGAGCGCCAGCAGGCGGCCGTCGGTGCCCAGCTCCACCACGTAGCCGGCGATCTCGTCGGCGATCCGCCGGACCATCTCCAGGCGCTGCACCACCGCGACGGCGTCGCGGACGGTGACCAGGTCCTCGATCTCCAGCGCGGACAGCGTGCCGGACACCTCGTCGAGCCGCAGCTTGTAGCGCTCCAGCGTGGCGAGGGCCTGGTTGGCGCGGGACAGGATGGCCGCCGAGTCGTCCAGGACGTGCCGCTGGCCATTGACGTAGAGGCTGATGATCCGCATCGACTGGCTGACCGAGATGACCGGGTAGCCGGTCTGCCGGGCGACCCGCTCGGCGGTGCGGTGCCGGGTGCCGGACTCCTCGGTGGGGATGCTCGGGTCGGGCATCAGGTGCACGGCGGCGCGGACGATCCGGGTGCCGTCACTGGAGAGGACCACGGCCCCATCCATCTTGCACAGCTCACGGACGCGGGTGGCGGAGAACTCCACGTCGAGCGGGAAGCCGCCGGTGCAGAGCCCCTCGACGACCTTGTCGTAGCCGAGGACGATCAGTGCGCCCGTCCGGCCGCGCAGGATGCGCTCCAGGCCGTCGCGCAGGGCGGTGCCGGGAGCCATCAGTGCCAGGTTAGCCCGCAGCGGGTCACCCGCCCCGCCGGCGGTGCCCCCGGTGACAGTCACGCTGATCGTGCGGGCGGGCGAGCCCACGGCGCCGGTGCGGGCGTGGGGCGTCGCGCCGGCAGGCTTGGTGGTATCGCGGTCGATCGGCACGTCGACAGTCTACGGACTGCCGTGCGGTGGGTGCTGTCGCGGTTACTGTGATGTGTCACGATGCCGGCTCCCGCCTCGACCGCGGCCCCTGACCGGCCTGTCCGGTATCGCCCGTGCGGTCCCCGTCGGACGGGCACGGAGGGTCACTCCGCCGATGCGCGGGCGACGGCCTGGAGTGCCGCGCGCACGTCCGTGACCTCGATCACCCGCATCTGCCCCGGGCCCGCCCCGGTGCTCTCCGGCCCGCAGCCGGGCGGCACGAGGGCCAGCCGGAAGCCCAGCCGGGCGGCCTCGGCCAGCCGCCGCGGCACCGCGCCGACCCGGCGCACCTCGCCGGTGAGCCCCACCTCGCCGATGGCCACCAGGTGCGGCGCGATGGCCAGGTTGAGCCCGCCGGAGGCGACCGCCAGGGCGACGGCCAAATCGGCCGCCGGCTCCACCACCCGGATGCCACCCACGGTCGCCGCGAAGACCTCCCGGTCGTGCAGGGTGAGCCGTTCGGTGCGCCGTTGCAGCACCGCGAGCACCATCGCCAGGCGGGCCGAGTCGAGGCCGGACACCGTACGCCGGGGCGAGCCGGCGACCGTGGCGCCGATCAGCGCCTGGACCTCGGTGACCAGTGCCCGTCGCCCCTCCATCGCGACCGTCACGCAGGTGCCCGGCACCGGCTCCGAGTAGCGGGTCAGGAACAGCCCGGACGGGTCGGCGAGGCTGCTGATGCCACCCTCGTGCATCTCGAAGCAGCCGACCTCGTCGGCGGCGCCGAACCGGTTCTTGACGCCGCGCACCATCCGCAGCGAGGAGTGTTTGTCGCCCTCGAAGTGCAGGACCACGTCGACCAGGTGCTCCAGCACGCGGGGACCGGCGACCTGGCCGTCCTTGGTGACGTGGCCGACCAGCACGGTGGCGACGCCGCGCTCCTTGGCGACCGCGACCAGGGCGGCGGTCACCGCGCGGACCTGGGTCACACCGCCCGGCACGCCCTCGGTGCCGGTGGTCGAGATCGTCTGCACCGAGTCGAGCACCAGCAGCCCGGGCTTCACCGCGTCGAGGTGGCCGAGCACGGCCGCGAGGTCGCTCTCGGCGGCCAGGTAGAGCTGGTCGTGCAGGGCGCCCATCCGTTCCGCGCGCAGCCGGACCTGGCTGACCGACTCCTCCCCGCTGACCACCAGCGAGGGGCTGCCGGCCCCGGCCGCCCACTGCTGTGCCACGTCGAGGAGCAGGGTGGACTTGCCCACCCCCGGCTCGCCGGCGAGCAGCACCACCGCGCCGGGGACCAGACCGCCGCCGAGCACCCGGTCGAGCTCGCTGACGCCGGTGGGGCGGGCCCGGGCGGGGGCGGCGCTGATGGTGGCGATCGGGCGGGCCGGCTCGGCCGGCATCCGGGAGCTGACCACCCGGCCGGAGACGGTCGGGCCGGTCACCGTGCACTCGACCACCGAGCCCCATTCGCCGCACTCCGGGCAGCGCCCCACCCACTTGGGCGGCTGGTGGCCGCAGGCGTCGCACTCGTAGGCCGGACGGGGCTCGCGCGCGGCGGCACGGCCGCGCCCGGCGCCCGCGCGCGGGGAGGTCGATCGGGAGGTGGTCACACCCGGACGTTAGCCCCCACGTACGACGAGAACACCGCCGGCGTGGTGGTCACCACGCCGGCGGTGCCGGGTCGTACGGAATGGGGTGGCGTCAGTGGCCGCCGCCCTCGCCTTCCTGCCCGCCGCCCTCGTAGCCGCCCTCGCGCTCGATGATCGGCGACGGGGGAGCGGCCGGGGTGAGCGGCACGGCGACCGGCGCCGGGCCGGTGACGGTGACGCCGTTGCCGAAGTCGAAGGTCACGAAGACGTTCTGGCCGGAGCGCAGGGACTCGTTCAACCCGATCAGCTGGAACGTCTGCTGGCCCTCGGTGTTGAGCTGCACGTAGCTCAGCGGCGGGATCTCGATGCGCGCGGGCTGCCCGGCCGGCGCGGCCGGGGCCTCGGTCGCCGAAGGCGTGGCGCTCGGGCTGGCCGTCGGCGACACCGACCCCGACGGCGACGCGCTGGCCGCGGCGGTCTCGGACGGGCTGTCCGACGGCGACTGGTTGGGCGACGCCGAGGGAATGGCCGTGGCGGCCGGTGCGCCACCGGCGATCACGATCTCGCGGGCGCTCTCGGTGGTCACGGTCACGGTGACCGGCTTCTCCGAGTCGTTGTAGATCACGGCGTTCAGGGTGGCGTTGGCGCCCGCCTTGTAGCCGTCGACGCCCGGGAACTCGACCAGCAGGCCACGGACGACGTAGTCGCCGTTGGCCGCGGACAGGTTCACGCCCTGGACCGACGGCTCCTTGTTGGCGGTCTCGGCGACCTGGCCGGCGCCGCACCCGGACAGCAGCAGCCCGGTCGTCGCCGCCATCCCGGACAGCAGCAGGGCCGCCCGCCGGGAACCCCTGATCGAGCGCGTCACGTCGGTCCTCCTCGTCACGATCCCACCCGGTCGTACGCCGGGCCCCGTGGCCCTGCCCGCGCAGACCGCGCTCCAGGGTAGTTGGGCCTGATCCACCGGCGCACGCCGACCCGGGGATGCCACCCGCCGGTGTGGCCGTCAGACCACCCGACCGCTCGTGACCAGCAGGACGACGTCGATCAGGGCCACCAGGATGACGGCCCGGAAGGCGGCCACCTGGCGGGCACCGGCCCGGGCGGTGGCGCGTCCGGCGTACCAGCTCACCGGCGGCACCACGACGGCGGTCGCGACCGCGGCGAGACCGACGCCCGACACCCCGCCGCCTCCGTTGCGGAAGGCGACGTTGTTCTCGACCAGCGTCCTGCCCCGGTACGGCGCGATGTTCCGTGC
>NZ_JBFAMU010000213.1:0-8369 GCF_040656655.1 Micromonospora sp. NPDC049799 | reverse complement strand
CTTGGTTGGGTTCGTCCGGCAGCTCGACGTCGAGATTGTCGGCGACCTCCTGGACCGACTGGTCCAGCTGCGCCGGCTCCGTGGGGCGTCGCTGCGCCGGCACGGGTACGTCGAACAGCGTCTCCTGCGCGGCGGCGTCGCCCGGGCCGCCCAGCTCGGCGGGGTCGAAGAGGGAGATGACGCCGTACTCGCCGTCGTAGCCGGGAACCCGGCGTACGTCGCCGCGCCGCAGCCGGCCGATCCCCTCGGCGAGCAGTTCGCCGCCGACCCGACCGATCTCGTCCAGTGGCGTACGGGTGAGGATCTCCAGCTCCGGGCCGAGCGCGGCGACCAGGTCGTGGAGCTTCCCCTCGACCTTCTTCGACCGGGCGCCCACCTTGTTGATCTCCCCGAGGATCTCGGCGAGCTGCACCAGGTGGGTGACGTCCGGGGCGTGCGCCGGGCGGTGCCCCTCCGGGCGGTCGGCCAGTTCCTCGACCCGACTCAGCACCCCGACGGTCAGCGGCTTGCCGCACTCCGGGCAGCGCCCGCCCGCCTCCCGGGTCCGCTCCGGCGACCAGTTGACGCCGCAGAGCCGGTGCCCGTCGGCGTGGTACTTGCCCTCCTCCGGGAAGAACTCGATCGTCCCGGCCAGCCCGTCCCCGGTCCGCAGGGCCTCGCGGATCGCGAAGTAGTCGCGGGCGGAGTCGAAGACGGTCGCCTCCCGGGCCAGCGCGGGGGGCGAGTGCGCGTCGGAGTTCGACACCAGGCGGTAGCGGTCCAGGCTGGCGACCCGCCAGTTCATCTCCGGGTCGGACGAGAGGCCGGTCTCCACCGCGAAGATGTGCTCGGCGAGGTCGGCGTAGCAGTCGGCGATCGCGTCGAAGCCGGACTTCGAGCCCAGCGCGGAGAACCACGGCGTCCAGATGTGCGCCGGCACGAGGTAGCCGTCGGCGCTCGCCTCCAGGGTGATCTCCAGCAGGTCCCGGCTGTCCAGGCCGAGGATCGGCCGGCCGTCCGAGCCGAGGTTGCCGATCCGCCCCAGTGCCGTGTTGAACCGGGCCACCGCGTCCAGGTCGGGCAGGTAGATCAGGTGGTGCACCTTGCGGGTCCGGTCGTCACGCTTGTAGATCGTGGAGATCTCCACGCTGAGCATGAACCGCACCGCGTCTGTCTCGGCCTCACTCGCCAGTCGAGGCGGGAGCCGCCGGGCGATGTCCCGCTCCGCCTCCGGGCTGAGCCGGTGCAGGCCGGGCTCGGCCGGGTGCAGCGTCTCGCGCAGGTGGTCGTACCAGGCGGGGTGGGTGAAGTCGCCGGTGCCCAAAACCGCGATGCCCTTGCGCCGGGCCCACCAGCCCAGGTTCGGCAGGGTCAGGTCGCGGCTGCACGCGCGGGAGTACTTCGAGTGGATGTGCAGGTCCGCGACGAAGGGCGGGAGGCCACCGGGGGGTGCGGCGCTGAACGGAGGCACGCCGCATCCTGTCACGACCGGCCAGACACCGCCCGGCCGCCACGCTCGGAGGTGAGCTGCGCTATGCCGATCGAAGCTCCACCAGGGTGATCTGGGGGTTGGCCCCCACCCGGACCGGCGGGCCCCAGAAGCCGGCGCCGTTGGTCACGTACACCTTCGTGCCGTCGACCTCCCCGAGCCCGGACACCACCGGCTGCTGGAGCTTGACCAGGTAGTTGAAGGGCACCATCTGGCCGCCGTGGGTGTGGCCGGACAACTGCAGGTCCACGCCGAACTTCGCCGCGTCGAACGCGGCGACCGGCTGGTGCGCGAGGAGCACGACCGGGCGGCTCGGGTCGCGGTCGCCCAGCGCCGCCGCGTAGTCCGGCGGCCCGGCCACGCCGGTGCCCGCAGCCGTGGCGTCGTTGACGCCGGCCAGGTCGAGCACGCCGCCCCGGGCCGCGATCTCGACGCGCCGGTTCTGGAGGACGCGCAGCCCGAGCCGGTCCACCTCGCGGACCCACTCCTCCACGCCGGAGTAGTACTCGTGGTTGCCGGTGACGAAGTAGCTGCCGTACCGGGAACGCAGGTTGCGCAGGGGCGCCGCCGCCGGCCCCAACTCGGCGACCGAGCCGTCGACCATGTCGCCGACGACCGCGACGATGTCGGCGTCCAGGCGGTTGATGGCGGCCACGATCCGCTCGGTGTGCGCCCGTCCGCGCAACGGGCCGAGGTGGATGTCGGAGACCGTCGCGATCCGCAGGCCGTCCATGCTGCGGGGAAGCTTGGCCAGCGGGATCCGCACCCGGTCCAGCTCCGGCGGGCCGAGGGCGTTGCGGATGCCGTACCCGGTCAGGCCGGTGGCGGTGAGCCCCGCGAAGATCGCCGCACCGCGCGCGAGCAGCAACCGGCGGTCCGGGTCGTGGTCGGCCGGGGAGACGGCGTCGGTGGCCGGCGGGTCGGCGGGGCCCGCGGCCCCGACCAGGGCCGGTTCCGGCGCGGCCGTGGTCGGCTCGGCGGCGATCAACCGGCGGCGCACCACCAGCCGGGTCACCAGCATCGGAATCTCCAACGCCACCAGCAGGACGAGCAGGTAGAACATGACCGCGAGCCAGAGGTAGCCCGGCCACGCGAGCCAGTAGAGCCCGGCCTGGGTGCCCGCCATCGTGGCCGGCACGAGCAGCGCCAGCACCAGGGCGGTGATCCCGCCGATCCGCCGCCAGCGCCCCGGCACGGTGGTGTCCCGCACCAGCCGCTTCCAGAGGTAGAGGTGGATCAGTCCGGTGATGAGGCCGAGTGTGGCCACGAACCCGACTACCGCCAACACGCCCTCCCTCAGCCGCCCGCGAAGGGGGGCAGCACGTCGATCGTGGCCCCGGCCGGAAGCGGTGCCTGACGATCATGACAGGTCACGCCGTCGACCAGGAAACTCGCCACCCGCAGCACGCCGGCCAGCCGGTCGCCGTGCCGCGCGGACAGGTCGATGAGGAGTTCGTCCAGGCAACGACCGGCGGATGCGGTCTCCTCGGTGCGGCCGGCCGCCGCGCGCGCCCCCGCGAAGTAGCGGACGGTGAGCGTCCCGGCCGCCCCCGGCCGCTCCGCCGTGGCCGGTCGTGCGTCGTCCACGCTCAGCCTCCGATCGCCGACATCGGCCGGACCGGCTGCAGGAAGGTCGGGTCGTCGATGCCGTGGCCGGCCCGCTTGCCCCGCGTCGCGGCCTGCCACCGCCCGGCCAGCTCCGCGTCGTCCGCCCCGGCCCGCAGCGCACCGCGCAAGTCGGACTCCTCGGTGGCGAAGAGGCAGTTCCGGATCTGGCCGTCGGCGGTCAGCCGGGTCCGGTCGCAGTCGCCACAGAACGGCCGGGTCACGCTGGCGATCACGCCGACCCGGGCCGGCCCGCCGTCGACCAGCCACGTCTCGGCCGGCGCCGCGCCCCGCTCGGCCGGATCGGCGACCAGCGTGAACTCCTGCTCGAGGGCGGCGAGGATCTCGTCGGCGGTCACCATCGTCGTGCGGTCCCAGCCGTGCTGGGCGTCCAACGGCATCTGCTCGATGAACCGCAGCTCGTAGCCGTGGTCGAGGGCGAACCGCAGCAGGCCCGGCGCCTCGTCGTCGTTGACGCCCCGCATCAGCACCGAGTTGACCTTGACCGGGGTGAGCCCGGCGTTCGCCGCACCGGCCAGCCCGGCCAGGACGTCGTCCAGGCGGTCCCGCCGGGTCAGCCGCGTGAACCGCTCCCGGTCCAGCGTGTCGAGCGACACGTTCACCCGGTCCAGACCGGCGGCCCGCAGGGTCGGGGCGAGCCGGTCCAGGCCGATGCCGTTGGTGGTCAGCGAGATGCGGGGGCGAGGCTCCAGCGCGGCGACCGCCGCCACGATGCCCACCAGACCGGGCCGGATCAGCGGCTCGCCGCCGGTGAACCGCACCTCGGTCACCCCGAGCTGCTGCACCGCCACCCGGATCAACCGGACGATCTCGTCGTCGCTCAGGAGCTGCGGCCCGGCCAGCCAGGGCAGGCCCTCGGCCGGCATGCAGTACGTGCAGCGCAGGTTGCACTTGTCGGTCAGGGAGACCCGGAGGTCCCGGGCGACGCGGCCGTACCGGTCGACGAGGACGCCGACGGTCGGCGGGGCGGCGCTCACCCGTCGACCGTAGCGCGCCCGAGCCCGGTCAGGGCTCCCCGGGCGGTCCGGGCGACCGCATCGCGGTACGCCTCGCCGAACTGGGCGGTGTGCACGAGCATCAGGTGGAGCTGGTGCAGCGCCACCCGCCGACGCCACCCGTCGGCGAGCGGCCACGCCTCGTCGTACGCGGCGATGATCCGGTCGTGGTGCGGGACACCGCCGAAGAGCGCGAGCTGCGCGAGGTCGGTCTCCCGGTGCCCGCCGTGCGCCGCCGGGTCGACCAGCCACACCCGGTCGTCGGCGCCCCAGAGCACGTTGCCGGGCCACAGGTCACCGTGGACGCGGGCCGGCGGCTCGTCCCCGCCGACGTCGGAGATCCGCGCGACCACCGCCTCGACGGTTCCGCTCTCGGCGCCGGTCAGCGCGCCGTTGTCGACCGACATCCGCAGGTACGGCAGGAGCCGGCGCTCGGCGAACCAGCTCGACCACGGGCCCCCGTGCGGGGTGTTGTCGGCCGGGAGCGCACCGATGAACCCGGGCCACTCCGCCCCGAACGCCGGCGCACCGGCCCGGTGCATCCCGGCGAGTTCCCGGCCGAACCGCTCGGCCGCCTCCGCGCTCGGCTCCCCGTGATCGACCCATTCCAGCGCCAGCAAGTCCGGCAGTGCCACCACCACCTCCGGTACGGCCACCGTCCCCGCCTCGCGCAGCCAGCGCAGACCGGCCGCCTCGGTGGCGAAGAAGCCCTCCGGCGCCGGCCGTGCGGCGGTCTCCGGCCAGGTCTTCGCGAAGACCGAGTGGCCGTCGTCCAGGGTGAGGCGCGCGGCGGCGCAGATGTCGCCCCCCGACACCGGCGTCTCCCGGATCCGCTGGTGGGTCAGGAACGTCGGCAGGTGCTCGGGGTGCGCCCGCAGGTACGCCAGATCCATGGAAGGCAACGTAACCCCTGACACCGACGACGGGAGGACCGCCGCCCGTAGGCGAAACGGCGTGAGCTGCGGGAACACGCTGCGTGACTGTGGATGACCCGCGTGTCGTCCACAGGGCCTGTCGGAGCGCCCGGCAGGACCGCAGGCTGCGGACATGACCTCGACCGACGCCCCCCGGCTCGCCGTCCGTTCCCCCGCCGACCTCGTCGCCGCCGTGCCGTACCTGCTCGGTTTCCACCCGACCGACAGCCTGGTGGTGGTGGCGATGCGGGGCCGCCGGGTCACCTTCGCCGCCCGGCTCGACCTGCCCGCTCCCGCCGACCCCGTCACACCCGCCCGGCACCTGGCCGTCGTGGTCGCCCGCCAGGCCGCCGAGACCGCCACGGTGCTCGGCTACGGTCCGGCGACCCGGGTCACGCCCGGTGTCGACGCGATACGCGCCGCCCTCGCCGACGAGGGCATCCCGGTCCTCGACGCCCTCCGGGTCACCGACGGCCGGTACTGGTCGTACCTCTGCGCCGAGCCGGAGTGCTGCCCGCCCGACGGCACCCCGTACGACGTGTCGGCCAGTGCGGTCACCGCGGCGGCGGTCTTCGCCGGTCAGGTCGCCCTGCCCGACCGCGCCGCCCTCGTCGCGCAGGTCGCCCCGGTCGAGGGGGCCGACCGCGCCGCCCTGACGCGGGCGGCGGAACGCGCCGAACGCCGGCTCACCGACCTGCTCGACCGGGCCTCGCGCACCGACCTGATGTCGGGCCGGTCGGTACGGGTCGCCGGAACGGCCGCGGTGCGCCTCGCGCTGCGGGGACAGCGGCGGGGGCGACGGCTCACCGACGACGAGGTGGCGTGGCTGGCACTGCTCCTGACCGACGTGACGGTCCGGGACTTCGCCTGGGAACGCACCGACGGTCGGGACGAGGACATCGCGCTCTGGGCCGACGTGCTCCGACGCGCGGAGCCGGAGTTCGTCGCCGCTCCGGGCGCCCTGCTGGCGTTCGCCGCCTGGCGGGCGGGGCAGGGCGCGCTGGCGGCCGTGGCCCTGGAACGGACGCTGGCCCTGCACCCCGACCACTCGCTGGCCCGGCTCCTGGACGACCTGCTCCGGCACGGTGTACCACCGGCCCGGCTGGACGGATGGCCGGCGGTAGGTGCCCCCGGTGTGGTCCGCCGCCGGCGGCGGAGAAGTGACCGTGGCCCCCGCTGACCATCCGACGAGTGGTGGTGCCACCCGCCGCCAGGGTGCTGCCGGCCGGGTGGAGCATCGCCGTCGACTGACCGACCACGGCCGGCGACGGCGACGTCGGACGGACGTGCCACCGCGTGGAACGATGTACGCGATCTTCGTGCCGACGGACGAGTCCGTCGGCCTGGAACGGCCGGAGGATGATCAGGTGGTCGCACACCGAACGGTTCCGGCGTGAGCGCCGGCCTGCTGCTGTCCCTCGCCGGTCTGGCGCTGGTCGACAGCACCAGCATCGGCACCCTCTTCATCCCGGTCTGGCTGCTGCTCGCGCCGGGGCCGGTCAGCGTCCGGCGGATCCTGACCTACCTGGGCACCATCACCGCCTTCTACTTCGTCGTCGGCCTGCTGCTGTTCGCCGGCGGCAGCCGGCTGGCCGACGCGCTCGGTGGAGCGCTCGACAACCGGCCGGTGCTCTGGGCGCAACTCGTACTCGGTGTCGGGTTGTTTCTGCTGAGCTTCCGGTACGGCGGAAAGCGGAAGGCGCGTACGGGCGGTGTGCTGCGCTGGCGGGACCGGGCCACGGCTGGCGACGCCTCGGCGCGGTGGCTGGTCGGGTTGGCCCTGTTCGCGGCGCTCGCCGAGGTCGCGACGATGCTGCCGTACCTCGGCGCGGTCGGCCTGCTGGCCACCTCCGGCGTGGGAGCGGCCGGAGTCGTGGGCCTGCTCGCCGGCTACTGCCTGGTGATGGTGCTGCCCGCGGTCCTGCTGCTGGCCGCGCGGGTGGCGCGGCCCGGGCGGATCGAGCCGCTGCTGGCCCGGCTCAACGACTGGATCACCCGGACGTCCGGCAGCACGCTGGGCTGGGTCCTCGCCATCGCCGGCTTCCTGCTGGCCCGCGACGCCGCCACCCGCCTCGACCTGTTCGACGCGCTCGACCGCTGGGGATCGTGACGCGGCGGGCGGCGCGAACGGGTCCGCCGCGGCGACGGCGTCACGTCGTGACGCGCTCCGGGTGGGCGTAGACGTTCATGGTCCGGTCCCGCAGGAAGCCGACCAGAGTGATGCCGGCCTCGTCGGCGAGGTCCGCGGCCAGGGTGCTGGGCGCGGACACCGCCGCGAGCAGCGGCGATCCGGCCATCCAGGCCTTCTGCGTCAGTTCGAAGCTGGCCCGCCCGCTCACCAGCAGCACGTGCCCGGCCAGCGGCAGCCGCCGCTCACGAACCGCCCAGCCGACCACCTTGTCCACGGCGTTGTGCCGGCCGACGTCCTCGCGCAGCACCACCAACTCCCCGTCGGCGGTGAACAACCCCGCCGCGTGCAGGCCGCCGGTGCGGTCGAAGCCCCGCTGGGCCGTACGCAGGCGCTCCGGAAGGTCGGCCAGGACCGCCGCCGGGACACGCAGCGGGTCGTCGGCCACCGCGAAGATCGACCGGGTACGTACGGCGTCGATGCTCGCCTTCCCGCACACCCCGCACGAGCTGGTCGTGTAGAAGTTCCGCGCCGGGTCCGTGGTCGGTTCCGGCACGCCGGGAGCGAGCGCGACGTCCACCACGTTGTACGTGTTGGGCGTCTCCGTGCCGGCGCAGAGTTGCGCGGTGAGCACGTCGTCGGTCGACCGGATCAGGCCCTCGGTGAGCAGAAACCCGATCGCCAGGTCCAGGTCGTCGCCGGGCGTCCGCATGGTGACGGCCAGCGGTCGACGTCGACCGGGACCGGCCGCGCCCACGCGGATCTCCAGCGGTTCCTCCCCGGCGAGGCTGTCCGGCCGGCGTACCGGTGTGCGGCCCTCGGCCAACGCGTCGAGGTCGATCCGGAGTACGCCCCGGCGGCCAGTCGCCCGTCCCATCCCGCCATCCTGCCTCGCCCACGCCCCCGCGGCACCCGCTCCCGTCCCGCACCGGTCCCGTGCGACGCGGCACCCGCCACCAAAAGATCAACTCGATGTCACTGACGTCGGGGTGTCCACGGCACGTCGACACCCCGACGTCACTGATACCGAGTGGATCAACACGTCTCCGGAGGGCGTCGCGGGGTTACCGTGTCCGGATGGGTGGATACGCGGCGGTGGTGCTGGCGGGTGGCGCCGCCCGACGCATGGGTGGGACGGACAAGCCGGCCCGACCGGTCGCCGGCCGACCGATGCGGGACCGGGTGCTGGCGGCGGTGCCGGACGCCGATCCGCGGATCCTGGTCGGCCCGGCGGCCGG
>NZ_JBFAMU010000212.1:0-8392 GCF_040656655.1 Micromonospora sp. NPDC049799 | reverse complement strand
GCGCGACGCCGCGGCGGCCGACGAGCCGGACCTGGGCGCGCTGCTCGGCAGCCTGCCGGCGGTCCGCGGCGACTGGGGCAGCGGTCGGCTGTTCTCCACCAAGATGGTCAACGTGCTGCTCACCGACGACGGCCGGGTGATCGCTGGGGCGGTGACCCCGGAGCGGCTCTACGAGGTGGCCAGGGGCTGAGCAACACCACAGCCCGATCGGGGGTCCGCGCGCCGCGCGGGCCCCCGTGGTCGTGTGCGGCGGGAACGCGACCGGCGGGCAGTGGCCCGGGACTCGCCGCGCGGGCTTGGTCCGGTACGCCGGCGGACGGTATCTTTCTCAGTTCAGGCAACAAAAAAGAACGGCTCAACGGCCGTTCTCGGAAAGAGACTAACCAATTGGGAGACGGCTTGTCAAGGCACTCCGGCGGTCCCGGTGAAGCGCAGCCCGACGACGAGATCGGCCGCGAGCAGGAGTACGTCTCGATGCTCTACGGGCGCTTGGACGGGCTGCGCGACCAGTCGTCCCGCCGGCTGACCGAGGAACTGCGCGCCACCGGTGGCACCCTGCAGGCCCGCTCCCAGCGCGACGGCGCCGTCCAGATGTACGCCGACCAGGTCGAGCAGTACTCCGCGGTGGAGAACGGCCTCTGCTTCGGCCGGCTCGACACCGACGACGGCGGTCGCCACTACATCGGCCGGATCGGCATCTTCGACACCACCGGCGACTACGACCCGCTGCTGATGGACTGGCGGGCCCCGGCGGCCCGCGCCTTCTACCTCGCCACCGCCGCGAACCCCCAGGGCGTACGCCGGCGGCGGCACCTGCGTACCCGGCACCGGAAGGTCACCGGCCTCAACGACGAGGTCCTCGACATCGAGGCCGCCTCGCCCACGGCGCACGAGGAGCTGACCGGGGAGGCGTCGCTGCTGGCCGCCCTCAACGCCGGCCGGACCGGCCGGATGCGCGACATCGTGGAGACCATCCAGGGCGAGCAGGACCGGATCATCCGGGCCGACCTGCCGGGCGTGCTGGTGGTCCAGGGCGGGCCGGGCACCGGCAAGACCGCGGTGGCGCTGCACCGGGCGGCGTACCTGCTCTACACCCACCGCCAGCAGCTCTCCACCCGAGGGGTGCTGCTGGTCGGCCCGAACGCGACGTTCCTGCGCTACATCTCCCAGGTGCTGCCCGCGCTGGCCGAGACCGGCGTCCTGCTGCGTACCCCGGCCGACCTCTTCCCCGGCGTCAACGCCCGACGCGTCGAGTCGGCCGAGGCGGCGGCGCTGAAGGGCCATCCGGTCATGGTCGACGTGCTGGGCGCCGCCGTCCTTGACCGGCAGTGGGTGCCCGACGAGCCCCTGGAGATCGAACTCCCGCAGCGGGAGGTGCTGACGCTGGCCCCGGAGACGGTCCGGGTGGCCCGGGACCGGGCCCGGCGGTCGGGCCGGCCGCACAACCTGGCCCGCGCGCTGTTCGACGTCGAGATCGTGCACGCCCTCGCCGGCCAGGTGGCCGAGCGCATCGGCGCCGACCCGCTCGGCGGGGAAAACCTGCTGGACGAGGCCGACGTCGCCGAGATCCGCCGCGAGCTGCGCGAGGAACCCGAGGTGAAGGCCGTACTGGACCGGCTCTGGCCGGTGCTCACCCCGCAGCGCCTGCTCGCCGACCTGTTCGCCGACGCCGACCGGATCGCCACCGCCGCGGCGACGCTGACCGACGCGGAGCGGGCCCTGCTGCACCGCGAGCCGGGCGGCTGGACGCCGGCCGACGTCCCGCTGCTCGACGAGGCGGCCGAGCTGCTCGGCGAGGACGACCGCGCCGCGGCGGCCCGCCGGGAACGGATCCGGGCCTTCGAGCGGGAGTACGCCGAGGGCGTGCTGGAAATCGCTCGGGGCTCCCGGTCGATCGACGTGGAGGACGAGGCCGACGGCGGCGAGATCCTCGGCGTCACCGACCTCATCGACGCCGACCGGCTGCTGGAACGGCAGGAGGAGGCCGAACGGCTGACCACCGCGCAGCGCGCCGCCGCCGACCGGAACTGGGCGTTCGGCCACGTCATCGTCGACGAGGCGCAGGAGCTGTCGCCGATGGCGTGGCGGCTGCTGATGCGCCGCTGCCCGAGCCGGTCGATGACGATCGTCGGTGACGTGGCGCAGACCGGCGCGCTGTCCGGGACGCCCTCGTGGGCCGAGGCGCTGGAGCCGTACGTGGCGCAGCGGTGGCGGCTGGAGGAGCTGACGGTGAGCTACCGCACCCCGGCCGAGATCATGGCGGTCGCCGCCGACGTGCTCACCGAGATCGACCCGGCGCTGCGCCCGCCCCGCTCCGTCCGCGCCAGCGGCGTACCGCCGTGGGACCGTGCGGTGCCGGCGGACCAGCTCATCGCGGAGCTGGTCGCCGCGGCCACCCGGGAGGCGGCTGACCTGGCGGGCGGACGACTCGGCGTGATCGTGCCCGCCGGCCGGGTCGACGAGCTGGGCGCGGCGCTCACCGCCGACCTGCCCGAGGCCGCCGTCGGCGAGCATCCGGAGCTGGAGAGCGCCGTGGTGGTGCTGACCGTCGCCCAGGCCAAGGGCCTGGAGTTCGACTCGGTCCTCCTGGCCGACCCCGACCGCATAGTCCAGGAGTCCCCAAGAGGCCGAAGCGACCTCTACGTAGCCCTAACCCGCGCCACCCAACGCCTAGGCATCCTCCGCCCCGCCTAACCCCACCCCACCCACCCACCCTCCCCGGTGATCAAGGGGTTTGCGTCAGGATCCGTGCTCCGGCTTGACGCAAAGCCCTTGATCAACGCGGACGGTGGTGGCGGGTGGTGGGGCGGGGTGGGTGGGTGGGTGGGTGGGTGGGTTACTGGTCGAAGGTGGAGTTGCCGGGGCCGGTGGCTGTGGTGGACTGGTCGCTCGTTGAGCCGCCGGTTGGGGTGCTGAGGCCGCCCGTGGTGGCGTCACCGGTCGTGGTCGGTGCGACCTTGCCGGGATGGCGTTCGGGTTGGCGGGCCAGCCGGCGCACGCTCGCCGGGCCGGCGGTGCCACCGGTCGTCGTGACCGCACCCTGACCGCGGGTGGGACCGCCGTCGCGCAGCACCTGCGGGTCGACCCGGACGTGGGCCGGGTCGTCCGGGTCCTCGTCCTGGATCACCCGCTGTACGTCGGTCTGGGGCACGGTCACCTCGTCCAGGGCCCCCTCGCCGTACACCTCACCGGCGATCCGGTCCTCGGCCCGCCGGGCGGCGTCCTGTCGCATGTCGTCCTCACGCACGTCGATTCACCTCGCAGAAGACGTCGGTGATCTCAGCGTGCCCGGCCACCGCCCGGCCAAACCCGCAGCGCCCGCCGGCCGACCCCAACCCGCGACCCCCGGTACGGCCCGGCCTTCACCACGGACCGGACATCCGCACCTTCAGCGGCGGTACGGGCTGACGGTGATCGCGTACACCGTCGATGACGCGGCGGTCATACAGCGCGTCATGAACCCTCGGCGTCGACGGCATCATCACCGACGACCCGGACCTGCTGGTCCGGGTGGCGGTCAGTAACGGCCAGCGCTGAGCGCGGCGCCGGGCGGTACGGGGTCACCCGGCCCGCCCGGCGCCGCGACAACTATCCGGCCGGAGGTGGGTGTTACTGCCCCCCACGGGTCGGGTAGTCGCAGGGTGCCCCCGGCAGGAACGCGAACCGCGCCGTGGCCGACCCACGGTGGCGGGGCGGGGGACTCATCAAATCCGAGGAGGACCCGATGAGCACGCAGGCAGCAAGCACCCGGCCGATGAACCGCCCGCAGGCCGACGTGCAGAACCGCACGCAGATGCAGGAACGCGCCACCATGGACCGCGCGGCCGTGGAGACGCCCACCCGTCCGATGCCGATGGCGCACGACGGACGGCGCGAGGCGGTCCAGGCGCCCGGTACCGAGACCAAGCCGTCGCTGCGGACGACCGAGTTCTGGGTCTACATCGCCGCGGTCATCGGTGTCCTCGCCGCGTCCCAGCTGGTCGGCCGGAACTCCGCCGGGGTGGACATCTTCCGGGCCGACAACGCCTGGTTCATGATCACCTTGCTGACCCTCGGTTACCTGGGCAGCCGGGGTCTGGCCAAGGCGGGCAGCAACTTCCGCAGCGGTGACGAGCGCAAGGCCCGGCACTGACCGGCGCACCACCGCGTAACACCACGATGCCCTCCGGGATCCGTCCCGGAGGGCACCGTCGTGTGGAGGGCTACTCCTCGAAGCCGCCGAAGTCACCCTCGAAGGCGTCCTCGATCATCTCGCCGGCGACCATGCCGCCGGCCACACCGAGCGCCGCGCCGGCGACCATGCCGCCCATGCCGGGACCCCGGCGGTGACCGGCGTACGGGTTGCCGAAGCCACCCTGCGCGCGCAGGCCGCCGTAGCGGGAGGTGGTCTCCTTGAGCCAGCCGTCCACCACCTGCGCCCAGTCGACCCGGTCGGCGTCGGCGTGCGAGACCTGGTAGCGACCGAAGACGTCGTGGCCGGCACTCAGGAACCCGCCGCGCTTGTCGCACTCCAGGATGACGTCCACGCCCTGCCGGCCGGTGACGAAGGTCAGCTCGACCTCGTTGATGAGCTGCGCGTACTGCGGCGCGGCGAAGAACTCGATCTCCTGGTAGAACGGCAGGGTCTGCTGCGTGCCCCGGATGTGGCCCCGCTCCAGGTCGGCGTGCTTGAACCGGAACCCGAGCCGCTGGAAGGCCTCCAGGATCCGCTCGTGCACCGGCAACGGGTGCACGTTGACCTGGTCCAGGTCGCTCTTGTCGACCGCGCGGGCGATCGCCAGCTCGGTGCGCAGGCCCATCGTCATGCCGTGCAGGCGCTGGCCGTACACGTCGGTGATCGGGGTCTCCCACGGCACCGGGAGCTGGAACGGCAGGGACAACTGCTGCTTCGGGGCGAGCTGGAGCGCGCCGCTGACCGGCATCCGATGGAACTCCATCACCCCGGCGAACTCGTGGTCGCCGCCCTCGATCTCCACCCGGGTGACCAGGCCGACGACGACCTGCTCGATGTTCGCCGGCGCGTCACCGCCGACCAGGTTGACCTGCCCGTCCAGGGTGAGGCCGGGTCGGGTGTTGGGGTTCGTCAGGACCGTGTCCACGCTCGGACCGCCCACGCCGAACGCGCTCAACATCTTCTTGAAGACCATCGGGACTCCCGGATACCGATCCCCGCTCCGATCTGGAACGGGTCGCTGCTGCGGACCCTATCCAGATGCCCTGTGAGGTCGCTGTGAAGCACGCCGGAGCGGCGATACGAGTAGATCCATCGGCGGCTCAAGGGCGGATACCAGTTGCTAGAGATATCTTTCTAAAGCATTCTCTAGCGTATGACTGACGAGGTGTCCCAGCGTTCGATCAGGCTCACCGACCCGCGGGCCCTGCGGGCGTACGCGCATCCGCTCCGGATGCGTCTGATCGGGCTGCTGCGCAGCGACGGCCCGATGACCGCGACTCAGGCTGCCGCCCGGCTCGACGACAACGTGCCGAACTGCTCGTTCCACTTGCGACAGCTCGCCAAGTACGGGTTCGCCGAACGCGTTCCCGGGGCGGACAGCCGAGAACGGCCCTGGCGGGCCACCGCACGAGACACGTCCTGGGACGACGACTCCGACGACCCGGCCATGAAGGCCGCCACGGACCAGCTCAACAGTGTGATGCTTGCCCTCTTCGTGCAACGCGCGCAGGACTACCTCGCGGTCCGCGGCGACGAGCCTGTCGAGTGGCGGGCCGCCGCCGGCTTCGGGGACGCGCTGCTGCACGTCACCGCCACTGAGCTGCGCGAGCTCACGGAGGACATCGACGCGCTGCTGGCCCGGTACGACGAACGGGTTGCTGACCCGGCGAGACGCCCACCCGGCTCTCGCCCGGTGCAGATCATCCAGATGGCGGTGCCGCGTGGACCCGTACCCGCGGAGGACCGGCAAGACCGTGATTGAACCCCTCGTCCTCACCGACCCCGCACCGCCGCGCCGGCCGCGCATCCCCAAGCTGCTGCGGCAGACCACCTTCCGCCGCTACTGGTCCGCGCAGACCGTGTCGCTCTTCGGCGACCAGATCACCGAGCTCGCCGTGCCACTGCTGGCCGTGCTCGCGATCGGCGCCGGACCCGCCGAGATGGGCTACCTGACCGCCGCCGCGCTGCTGCCGAACCTGTTCTTCTCCCTGCCGGCCGGCGCCTGGGTGGACCGCTACCCGCGCCGACGCCAAGTAATGATCATCGCCGACCTCGGCCGGGCGGGCCTTCTCCTGGCCGTGCCGCTGCTGTGGTGGACGGACGCACTGACCCTGCCGCTGCTCTGTGCCGTGGCCTTCCTGATCGGGACCCTCTCGGTGTTCTTCGAGGTGGCACACAGCAGCCTGTTCGCCGCCCTGGTCCGGCGACCGGACTACGTGGCCGCCAACAGTCTGATCAACGGCAGCAGAGCCATGTCGTACGTGGCCGGCCCGAGCATCGGTGGCGTGCTCGTCCAGGTGCTCACCGCCCCGGTCGCACTGGTCGCCGACGTGCTCACCTACCTGACGTCGGCGTTCTTCCTCACCCGGACAAGGGTCACCGAGCGTCCCGTCCAGGCCGGCCCCGGCCTGGGCATGGCCGCCGGCGTGCGGTACGTGGCCCGCTCGGCGGTCCTCCGGGCGCTCCTGCTCGGTGCCACCACCCTCAACCTGTTCAACTACATGTTCGCCGCGCTCTTCCTGCTGTACGTGACCACCGAACTGGACATCTCCCCCGGCCTGCTGGGCCTGATCATCGGAGCCGGCGCGTTCGGCGGCCTGCTCGGCGCAACGATCGCCGGCCCGGTCAGTCGCCGGATCGGCATCGGCCCCGCGGTGATCCTCGGCCTCGTCGTCTTCCCGGCCCCACTGATCCTCGTACCGCTGGCCGGCGGACCACGACCCCTGGTGGTCGCGCTGCTGGTCACCGCCGAGTTCGTCTCCGCGCTGGGCGTCATGGTCCTCGACATCGCAGCCGGATCGGTGCAGATCGCGGCCACACCGGAGACGATGCTCGCCGTGGTCTCCGGCTTCAAACGCACCGTCAACTACGGCATCCGGCCGGTCGGCGCCCTGATCGGCGGCGCACTCGGCGCCACGATCGGCGTCCGCTCCGCCCTCTGGATCGCCACCGTCGGCGCCCTGCTCGGAGTGCTCTGGGTCGTCTTCTCCCCGCTGCGCACCATGCGCCAACTACCCGAGGAGGAGTGAGTGCTCCGCCCGGCGTCCCGTTCTGGGGCGCCTACCATGGCGGTCAGCAACCGCGGCCTCCGCAGCTCGATCAAGCGGCCGGTCAGAACGACACAGGATCCACGACGATCAGCTCACCCACCTGATCACCGATCTGGCTGCGCGCATCGGCCGGCAGGCCGACGTCGGTGACCAGCAGGTCCGCCTCCTCCAGCGGCGCGATGGTGGCAATGCCGATGGTCTCCCACTTCGTGTGGTCGGCGAGCACCACCAGCCGGCGGGCGGCGTTGATGAGACAGCGGTTCACCCCCGCCTCCAGCAGGTTCGGCGTCGTGAAGCCGGTCCGCGGGCTCATCCCGTGCACGCCGAGGAAGAGCAGGTCCACGTTGAGCGTGCCGATCGCCGCCTCGGCCACCGGGCCGGTCAGCGCATCCGACGGCGTACGGATGCCGCCGGTCAGCACGACCGTCTGGTCGGCGCGCGGGTTCTGGTAGAGCGCGTCGGCGACCGGGATGGAGTTGGTCACCACGGTCAGGCCCCGCACGTCGGCGAGCAGGGTGGCCAGGGCGGCCGTGGTGGTGCCGGCGGACAGCGCGATCGCCATGCCGGGCTCGACCAGCGTGGCGGCCCGTTCGGCGATCGCCCGCTTCTCGGCCTGCTGCCGGATGGACTTGGCGGCGAAGCCCGGCTCCTCGGCGGAGCCGGGACCGGCCAGGGTCGCGCCGCCGTGCACCTTGTCCACCAGGCCCCGCTCGGCGAGCACCTCCAGGTCGCGGCGGATGGTCATGTCCGAGACCCCGAACCGGCTCACCAGGTGGCTGACGCGGACGCCGCCACGCTGCCGGATCAGGTCGAGGATGGCGGTCTGCCGCTGCTGGGCGAGCATCGAACCTCCTTGACGGCCGTGGGGAAGGGTAGTCGGCTCAGGCCGGATCCGCGCTGCGGACCGCGTCCTCGCGCACCACGGCCACCTCGCCGGGGGCCACGGTCAGCTCGCCGGCGCAGGCCGCTCCGCCGAGCAGTTCGGTGCCGGTGACCGCCACCCGGGCCTCGGCGTCCGTGTGGTTGACGACGAAGAGCCAGCTGCGGTCGCCGGCCCGGCGCCGCACCACCTCCACCCCCGCCGGGACGTCGACCGCCGGGCGGACGCCGGACTCGGCGACCAGCCGGGCCACCAGCGCGTCGGCACCCGCCTGGACTCCGAGGGCAC
>NZ_JBFAMU010000211.1:0-8466 GCF_040656655.1 Micromonospora sp. NPDC049799 | reverse complement strand
GCCGACCAGGTCGCCGGCCTCGTCCGCCAGCCCGGAGCCGCCACGACGGGCCGAGCGGGCGGTGTCCCGTACGCTCTCGCCCGCCGAGCCGACCGCCGAGAGCAGGTGCTGCCACGCCTGGTCCGCGATCCGCTCGGGCTTGCCGCGGCGGTCCAGCAGGTTGGTTCCGAACATCGGGGTTACCTCCTCGGGGTGCCGAAGCCCCGCGCCACTTCGGACTCCGGCGTCTCCGGCGTTGCGCTTCGCCTGTCCCGCTGATGCCCAGCGGGCCGTCGGCGCAAACCGGTGCGGGTCAGCGGAGCGTGACCACCGCCGGTACGCCACGCGCGAAGTCCTCGTCGTCGTCCTCGTCATCGTCGCCGCCGCCGCCGAAACCGCAGGCCAGTACGAGGGCGAGCAGCGCGCCGACTCCGGCCAGCGCGGCAAGTCTCCTGATCATCGATCGTCCTCTCCGTCGCAGTCGCCGTCCTCCGGCCGATGGTAGGCATCGCGGGCGACCCATCGGACGAACCACGCCGGGCCGGCGGGTGCGCCGGCACGGGTGAGGCTGCGGGGGGCACGCCCGGGAACGGTGGTTGCGGCCATCCGGGCGGAAGACCGTTACCCTGGTCCGGCGACGTCGTCCCACAGGGGCGAGCGTCGGGTGAATAAGAAGTGAAAAGTCCGGACAAGGGCGATTTTCTGCACCCGAACAGCAGAATTGCTCATCCCGAGGGGTGGCGACCGAGGCCGTCGGAGGAATACTCTCGGTCGCGGCCCGCGTACTGATGAGGCGCCCGGGGGACGGGCGAGTGGAGGTGCTCGCGTGAGCCTGTCGATCGTGAAGTCGGTTCTGCCCGGTGGTGTCATCGAGATCGCTCCGCGTGGCGAGATCGACGTGGACACCGCGTACGAGGTGCGCGAGGCGATCGCCGAGGTCCTGGCGAAGGGCCGACCGACCCGCATCGAGCTCAACATGCGACTCGTCACCTTCATCGACTCCGTCGGCATCAGCGCGATGGTCGCCGGATTCCAGACCGCCGAGGTGAGTGGCGTCAAGCTCGTCGTCACCGAGCCGAGCCGGTTCGTGCACCGGCAGCTCTGGGTGACCGGCCTGCTGGGCCTCTTCGGCGCTCCCGAGCCCTACTACGCCGCCGGCCCGGCGCCCGAGGTCCTCCCCGGCGCCTGAGGCCGCCGGAAAGACGGGCGGGCCGGGTCAGTCCAGGCCGGTCAGGTCGACGTCCGAGACCTCGATGACCGCCCGGATCGCCGTCACCGACGCGTACCCGGCGGCGAGCAGTGCCACGTCGGTGCCGGCCTGGGCCGCCTCGCCCGGCTCCTCCAGCGAGGTCCGCACGAAGCCGTGCCCGGCCTCGGCCACCGTCATCTGCACCTGACCGAAGCTGGCCAGGGTGCCCCGGCGCACGCCGCGCAGGCGCCCGTGGGGCAGGTCGGGGGCGTTCACGTTCAGCACGCTCCCGGTCGGTCCGGCGGTCAGCCGGGGCAGCAGGTCCAGGGCGACCCGGGCGGCGGTGGACCAGTTCCGTTCGGCGTCGCGTACGCGGGCGGCGGCGGCCACCGCGGCCCCGCCACTGACCGCCGTGGCCTCGCCGGCGGTGAGCACGTCCAGGGAGACGGCCATCGCGCGGCAGCCGTTCGACGCGGCGGTGAACGCGGCGCCCACGGTGCCGGAGTGCAGCACGGCGCGGCCGGCGTTGGCGCCGCGGTTGATGCCGGAGAGCACCACCGTCGGCGGCGGCCCGAACGCGCCGTGCACCGCGATGAGCGCGATGAAGCCGGGGGAGCCGCCCACCCCGTACGCGGGCACGCCCTCCAGCTCGGGCAGCGGGTGCTCGCGGACCACCACGTGCCCGTCGCGTTCGATTGCGGTCATCGCCGCGCTGGTGCCGCTCGCCTCCTCCAGCGGCGCGGCGACCACCACGTCCAGGCCCCGGTCGGCGGCGGCGCGGGCGAGGGCCTGGATGCCCGGCGCGGCGATCCCGTCGTCGTTGGTGACCAGCACCCGGAGGCTCATCGGCCGGCCGCCCGGTCGGCCAGCTCCTCAGGAGTGGTCCGCTCCTGGGGCCGGCTGCCCGCGGGGGCCAGGCGCACCCGGTCGACGAGCCCGGTGATCGAGTCGAGCCGTCCGGTGCCGAGGCCGTGCCGCGTCACGTTGAGCGCCCCGGCCGCCGCGCCGGTCCGGATCGCGGTGCGGACGTCACCGCCCCGGGCCACGACGGCGGCCACCCCGGCGGTCATCGAGTCGCCCGCGCCCCGCGGGTCGGCGGCCTGGAGCCGGGGCATCTCCACCTCGAAGACCTCACCGTCGACCAGGGCCAGGGCGGGCTTGTCGGCCCGACTCACCACGACGTTCTGGGCGCCGGTGTCGTGCAGGTCGTAGATCGCGCGGACGAGCTCCTCCTCGTCATCCCCGGCGGCCCGGCCGTCGGCGATCAGCTCCTCGTGGCTGACCTTGAGGAAGAAGACCCCGCTGTCCAGCACGGCGGTCAGGTGCTCGCCGGACAGGTCGACCACCACCCGGCTGCCGTTGGCGCCGAGGTCGGCGGCGAAGCGCTGGTACAGCTCGGCGGGGACCAGCGCCGGCTCGTTCGGTCCGCTGAGCACGCTGACCGGCGCGCGCAGGCCCTCGCCGAGCGCGAGGTTGTAGAGCTCGTCCAGCTCGTGCCGGCTCAGCGGCTGGCCCGGCACGTCCACGACCTCCCGCCGGGTGCCGTCGCGCCGGTCGTGCACGTACCCGCCGCTGCCCGTCTCGCGGACCACGACCTTGAGGTCGGCGCCCTCGCTGACCAGGAGGGGCTCCAGCACCTGGCCGATCTCGCCGCCGAGGGCGGTGCAGAGCACGACGTCCACGCCCAGGGACATGATCATCCGCGCCTGCCACACGCCCTGCCCGCCGGGATGCAGGTGCAGCTCCGGGGCGTCGCTGGGCTGGTCGACGGTCACCGTCAGCCGGGGTGTCGGCGCGAAGACCATCACGTGCCCGCTCATCGCTCGTACCCGCTCATCGGTCCCGCCCTCCGCAGCTCTGGATGCCATCCGTGATTCCCCCCGAGCTGACCGTAGTCACCACGGCCGGCGAACATCGGTCGTCCGGCGGGTGTCGGTCGAGGCGTTGCCAGCGCAGCGGTCGTAGGCGAGGATCGGGCGACGAGGCGACGGTGGGGAGACGGCGTGCCGAGGCGTGAGTCCTTCACCTACACCGTCCAGGCCCGCTGCACGCCGGCCGAGGCCGTCGCGCTGCTGGCCGACCCGCAGCGGCAGGCCGACCTGCATCCGCTGATCGTCCGGGTCCGTCGGATCCGGACCCGGCCCGGCGCCCGGGCCAGCTACGCGATCACCGACCGGCTCACCGTCGGGCCCCTGCGCCTCCCGCTCACGTACCGGGCCGACGTCCTGGTCGCCGACCCGGACGAGGTGGTCACGGTGGCCCGGCAGCGACCCGCGACGACGGTGCGCAACCACACGCGGCTGCGGGCCGAGCCGGACGGCGTCCTGCGGATCGACGTGGAGATCGTCCTCATCGCTCCGGCGCCGTTGTTCGGCTACGCCTTCGCGCAGGCGCGCGCCGCTCACCTGGCCCTGGCCAGCCGGCTGGGCGCCGCCCTCGACCAGCCGCCGCCGTCGACCTGAGCGACCCGTCCGGCCGGCGTACGCGACGGCCCCCGGTGGGCCGCCGCGAGGCGTCCACCGGGGGCCGTCGGCGCCGGTCAGTAGACCGACAGGTGCACGTGGTTGGTGTGGTCGCTGGAGGGGTCGCCGTTGGCCCCGCTGTACGACTTCCACCCGCTGCTGGGCAGCCAGATCTGCCGGTACCAGATCACGTAGAGCACGGCGAGCCGGTCGGCGTTGTTGACATAGAACGCGGCGAGGTTGTTGCCGTACGTCCGGTCCCCACCGCTGGCGTCGCCACCGAAACCGTCCTGCTGGGCGGCGAAGTCGCAGGCGCGACCCTTCGGGTGCTCACCCGAGCCGCCGGGCCGGTAACAGGAGACGTACCGGGTGAAGTTGGCCGCCTTGGCCTGGTTGAGCGCGTGCAGGGTGCGCGGCGTGATGCAGCCGTCCGCCGGGGTCGGGTCGTTCACGCTGCACGACTCGGTCGGCCAGGAGCCGTCGGGGTTGCGCGGTGCCGGCTTCGCCGTCGCGCTGGCGGTGCGGCTGCCGCTGCTGCTCGGCGGGCTGGACGCCCGCTCGTTCGCCACGGTGAGGGCCTTCTCCGCCTGCTGCTTGCGCTTGGCCATCACCGTCTGCTGCTTGGTCTGCTCCCGGATCTCGACCTCCACGGCCAGCTTGGCCTGGGCGGCCTTGTCGCGGGCCTCCTGGAGCCGGCGCAGCGCCCGGTCCTCGTTGGCGGCGACCTGGTCCAGCGCGGCGGCGCGGTCCATGAAGCCGTCCGGGGAGCTGCTGTTGAGCAGGGCGGAAGCGGCGCTGAGCCGACCGGTGCGGTACGCGAGACCGGCGAGCTCCCCGACCTGCTGGCTCCGTTCGGCCAGCTCGGTCTCGTTCTTCTTCACCTCCGCGGCGAGCTGCTGCTGCCGCCGGAGTGAGGTGTCCAGGGCCCGTTTGGCGTCGAGGTAGCCCTTGCTGGCCGCTTCGAGCTGGGCCCGCAGGGCGGGAGTACCGCCCTCCACGTCGTCCCCGGGGGCGGCCAGAGCGGCGGTCGGGACGGGGGTGGCGCCGGCGGGGACCGGTGTGCCGCCCAGGGCGACGGCGAGCGTCGCGGCGATCAGGGCCGCTGTCCGGGCGGCGCGTCGTCGTACGGGTGTTGGCATGCAGGTGTCCTTCCGTCAGCCGCCGACCGGGTTAGCTGACGGGTTCGGGACGGAAGATCCCTACCGCTGACGCGGATGCACCCCAGGAACGCGGTTCCCCGGTTCGCCGTGGCAGGCGATTAGGCGGCGGCCACCGCCGGCACCGGTGGGTGCCGCCTGGCGGAGGCCGGATCAGAGCCTACCGGTGCTGGTGGGACGCTTGCAGCGGTGGTGACGCATGGTGCGCACGCCCTTACCGACAAAACCGGCATAAGCACACTTTACACACTCTGAATTAAGGAGATGCTCAACACCACTCAACTGTCCCGCAGGCCCCGGGAGTCGCGCCGGGCTCGATCTGCAACGTGGCGTGGTCGATCCGGAAGTCCTCCCGCAGCGCCGTCCGGGCCGCCGTCAGCACGGCGCCGACCTCGGCGTCCGGGGTCGTGGTGAGGTGCGCCGAGGCCACGTCCATGCCCGAGGTGAGGGTCCAGACGTGGAGGTCGTGCACCTCGGCGACGCCGGGCACGGCGGCCAGCCGGTCGTGCACGGCAGTGACCTGGAGGTGCTCCGGGGCGGCCTGGACCAGGATTCGCAGCGCGGACCGGCCCAGTCGCCACGTGCGGGGCAGGATGAACACACCGATCGCGACCGCGACCAGCGGGTCAGCCCACCACCAGTCGGTGACGGAGATCAGCAGGGCCGCCCCGATCACCCCGAGTGAGCCGAGCAGGTCGCCGAGGACCTCCAGGTACGCCCCCTGGAGGTTGATGTTCTCCTTGGCGCCGGGGCGCAGCAGGCCGAAGGCGACGAGGTTCGCGAGCAGGCCGAGCACGGCCACCACCAGCATCGGGCCGGCGGACACCTCCGGGGGGTCGCCGAACCGGCGTACCGCCTCGACCACCACGTAGACCGCCACGCCGGAGAGCAGCACGGCGTTCGCCAGGGCGGCCAGCACCTCCAGCCGGTACAGGCCGAAGGTGCGCTGCGGGTCGGAGGTGCTCCGCCGGGTGGCGGTGATCGCGGCCAGGGCCATGCCGATGCCGAGCACGTCGGTGAACATGTGCCCGGCGTCGCTGAGCAGCGCCAGCGAGCCGGTGCGGAGGGCCGTCACGGCCTCGACCGCCATCAGCGCGCCGAGCAGCGCGAAAGCGGCCCAGAGTCGCCCTCGGTGGCGGTGTGCGGCGTTCGCGACCGAACCGTGGTGGTGGTCGTGCCCTGCGCCCACGCGGAAACCTCCGTCGCAGTCCGGACCCACGTCAAATCTATGCTCACATCGCAATGTGTGCAACTGGAGTCGGTCTGTCGACGTCCCGGGTCAGCCGGTCGGCTCGACCGTGGTCAGCCGCTGGGTGGCCCGGGATAGGGCGACGTAGAGGGTCCGTACACCCGAGCCCGGATCGGCCCGGATCTCGCCCGGCGCGACCAGCGCGACCCCGTCGTACTCCATGCCCTTGGCCTCCAGGCTGGTCACCACCTGGAGTCGTGGTCCCCCCAGGCCGCCCAGCCAGCCCGCGACCTCGTCGCGGCGCGGCACCGGTGTGATCACGCCGACGGTGCCCTCCACCTCCGCGAGCAGGGCGGTGGCCGCCTCGACGACGGTAGTCTCCAGCTCCGACGCCGGCACCACCAGCTGCACCGGGTCCACGCCGGTCGACCGCACCGCGACCGGCAGCGGAAGGTCGGGGTAGAGCCGGCGGATCTCGGCCGCCGCCACCGCGAAGATCTCCGCGGAGTTCCGGTAGTTGGTGGTGAGGGTGAACTGGTGCCGACGACGCCGGCCCAGCGCCTGGTCCCGCGCCCGGGTCAGCTCCTGCGGGTCGCCGGTCCAGGCGGTCTGCGCCGGGTCCCCGACCACCGTCCACGACGCCAGCCGCCCCCGCCGGCCGATCATGCGCCACTGCATCGGCGAGACGTCCTGCGACTCGTCGACCACGACGTGGGCGTACTCGCGGTAGTCCTCCGGCCGCTGCCGGGCCGCCTCCCGGGCGGCCCGCTGCCGGTCGGCGAACGTGCTCAGCTCGCGCACCCCGCCGGCGAGCTGGTACGGGTCCCGCTTCGCGCGGGCCGGCTTCATCGGCTTGCCGAGCAGCTCGTCCAGCTCGTCCAGCAGCGCCACGTCGGCGATCGTCAGCCCCTCGGCGTCCAGCGACCGGTACGCGTCACCCAGCAACCGGATCTCCCGACCGGAGAGGATCCCACCGGCGTACCGGCGCAGCCGGTCCGGGTGGGCCAGCCAGCCGAGCACGTGCCGGGGGTGCAGGCGTGGCCACCACGCCTTCAGGAACTCTCGGAACTCGGACCGCTCGGCGATCTCGTCCTCGAACGCGCGCTGCTCGGGCAGCCGGCCGATGCCCAGCCGGCGGGCCTGCGCCCACAACGCGGCGAACACGCCGTCGAAGCCGGCCCGGCGCACCTCGTTGCGGCGGGCACCCCGGTGCAGCACCCGCTCCCGGATCCCGTCCAGCTCCCGCCGGTCCAGCCGGAGCAGCTCACCCCGGTACAGCAGCCGCAACTCGACCGGCCCGTCCGGCACCGCGTCCCGGGCCGCCCGCTCCAGCACCCGGCGCATCCGCAGCGAGCCCTTCACCGCCGCCACCTCCGGCGGGTCGGTGCGGGTGGCCCGCATCCCCGGGAACAGCGTGCCCAGCGAGTGCAGGGTGGCGGTGTCCTCGCCCAGCGACGGCAGCACCGAGGCGATGTACTCCACGAAGACCGTCGACGGGCCGACCACCAGGATGCCGCCGCCGGCGTACCGGCTCCGCTCGGAGTAGAGCAGGTACGCGGCCCGGTGCAGGGCCACCGCGGTCTTGCCGGTGCCGGGGCCGCCGGAGACGATCGTGACGCCCGAGCCGGGGGAGCGGATCGCCTCGTCCTGCTCCCGCTGGATCGTCGCGACGATGTCCCGCATGCCGCGCCCGGTCGCCTTCGACAGGGTCGCCAGCAGCGCACCGTCGCCGACCACCGTCATCTCGGCCGGCGCGGCCTCCGGGTCGAGCAGGTCGTCCTCGATCCGGGTGACCCGCTCGCCCGACGACTGGATCATGCGCCGCCGGACCACGCCCAGCGGCTCCGCCGGAGTGGCCTGGTAGAAGGCGGCGGCGGCCGGAGCCCGCCAGTCGACCACCAGGGTCGCCGCGTCCTCGTCCCGGATGCCCAGCCGTCCGACGTGCAGCACCTGACGGTCATGCAGGTCGAGCCGGCCGAAGACCAGGCCCTCGTACTCGGCGTCCAGCACGTGCCGCCGCTGCGCCGCGTGGAACACCATCGCGTCCCGCTCCACGAGCGCGCCGAAGTTCCCGACCCGGGCCAGGCGGTACCCTTCCCGCTCGGCGCGGACCGCCGACCGACGCAGCTCCGCCAACCGGGCGTACACCCGGTCGAGGTGCCGCTGCTCGGCGGCGATCTCCTGCTCCAGCGCGGTCTGGTCGGTCAACGCTCGCTCCTCCTGACGCCGGCGTGCGGCGACCCGCACGACCACCGCCGCGCGCCACACCGACCGCACGAGGGTACGGCCCCGCCGCAACGAGCCGTGCCTGAGGTGCGCGGACGTGCCGGCCGCTACTCCCCGCCGGCCCCCGCCGACGCGTCCGGGGTCGACGCGGCCTCCGGTCCGGCTACCGTCATGGCCGCCGTGGACAGGTCGGAGCCCACCTGGAAGATGAAGACCGCTTCGGCGTCGCCCTGCGCGTCGAGGGTGAGCGTGCCGTCCAGGTCG
>NZ_JBFAMU010000210.1:0-8490 GCF_040656655.1 Micromonospora sp. NPDC049799 | reverse complement strand
GCCCGGCGGTCAGCAGTTCGTCGCCGAAGACCAGCAGCGCCGCGCGCGGCTGCCGCCGGACCCGCAGGCTGTCGTGCCCGCAGGAGGCGGCCAGGCCGATCAGCGCCGGGTCCACCGGGGTGCCGGCGGGGAGAAGCTCCTCTCCGGCGTACGCCTCCTCGCCGGGCTCGCGCCACTCCGGCGCGGGCCGCGGCGTGCCGGCCACGAGGCCCTCCGCGGTACGGGTCGACTCCTCCACCCGCAGCACCGCGGTCGTGCCCTCGGGGACCATCGCGCCGGTGGCGATCTCGACGGTCGTGGAGTCCTCGCCCAGCGGCGCGGGAGTGTTGCCGGCCAGCACCCGTCCGACGATCCGCCAGGGGCCGGGACCGCGGACCGCCCAGCCGTCGACGCTCGACGTCGGGAAGGCGGGCAGGTCCGTCCGGGTGGTCAGCGGCTCGGCGAGGGTGTGTCCGTCGATCTCGGCGAGGGGGCGACTCGCGGCCGGAAGCGCGGCGGCCAGGCCGACCGCGTACACCCGGGAGCGCGCCTCGTCCCAGCCCGCCGGCGGGGGCGCGGCGACCCGATCGGCGGCCGATGCGGTTTCCGTGCTCACCGGCCGAGCCTATCGGTGCGCCCCGCCGGGCGCTTCCGCTGCCGGGTGGTCGCCGCCGCGGAGCTGGTCGACGGCGTGGGTGAGGATCGGCCCGAGCACGGCGAGCCCGTCCCGCGCGCCACCGGTCGAACCGGGCAGGTTGACGACCAGCGTCCGGCCGATCACACCGGCCAGCCCTCGGGAGAGCGCCGCCGCCGGGACCTTGTCGCGGCTGTGGGCACGGATGGCCTCGGCGATCCCGGGGATCTCGTGGTCGAGCAGGGCCCGGGTCACCTCCGGCGTACGGTCGGAGGGGTTGATCCCGGTGCCGCCGCTGGTCAGCACGACGTCCATCCCGTCGGCGACGGCGGCCCGCAGCGCCGCACCCACCGGGTCGCCGTCCGGCACCACCACCGGCTCGTCCACCGCGCAGCCGAGGTCGCGCAGGCCGGCGACGAGGAGGGGGCCGCTGGTGTCGGCGTACACCCCGGCGGACGCCCGGTTGGAGGCCACGACCACCCGCGCCCGGATCACGGCCGGTCCTCCGGTCTGACCCACTCGCCGGTCTTGCCGCCGGTCTTGCGGAGCACCCGGACGGCGTCCACGCTCGCCGCCGGGTCGACGGCCTTGACCATGTCGACGAGCGCGAGGCCGGCGACCGCCACGGCGGTCAGCGCCTCCATCTCCACGCCGGTGCGGTCGGCCGTCCGGGCCGTCGCGGTGATCTCGACGGTGTCGACGGTGAGCGTGAGGTCGACGGTGACGCCGTGCAGCGCGATGGGGTGGCACAGCGGGATGAGGTCCGGCGTGCGCTTGGCGCCCATGATGCCGGCCAGCCGGCCCACGGCGAGCGCGTCACCCTTCGGCAGGCCGTCACGCCGCAACAGGTCGATCACCTCGGTCGTGGTGCGCAGACGGCCGGCGGCCACGGCCGACCGGCCGCTGATTTCCTTGGCGGAGACGTCGACCATCCGGGCGGCACCGGCG
The DNA here is from genome assembly GCF_040656655.1 of Micromonospora sp. NPDC049799. NCBI lineage: Bacteria > Bacillati > Actinomycetota > Actinomycetes > Micromonosporales > Micromonosporaceae > Micromonospora > Micromonospora sp. NPDC049799. The sequence goes on along the minus strand of NZ_JBFAMU010000210.1, from coordinate 6,929 downwards.
GTGTCGACGTGGGTGAGCTGCGCGGGATCGGTCACGGTCGGGAGCCTATCTTTCCGGTACGACGACAGCTCCGCGCCGTGCTGCTCGGGAAGAGCGGCGCCGCGGAACCACGCCGTGGCGCCTCGACGCCGCCCCTCCCTCACCGTCCCGCCATCCGGGCCTGCTGGGGGGAGACCGCACGGCGGGTGTCTCGACGACAAAGGTCCTGCGCCGGCCAGGACCTCCCCCGTTCGTCGAACGTCGCCGACGCTAGCCGGGGTGGCGATAAGAAATCGATAAGCGCCGGAACGGCAACTCAGCGGAGCTCGCTCAGGCGCCTTTCCGCCTCGAGCCGCTCCGGCACGCCCATCCGACGGAAGATCGCCAACGCCCGCTCCCAGTGCCGCCGCGCTTCGGCGGGGTCAGTGGCCGCCAGGTGCTCGGCCAGCCCGGTCAGCGCCCGCCCCTGCTCGTAGGGGTGGGAGATCCGGGTTGCGACACCGAGGGCCGCGTCGAACATCGCGGCGGACCTCCGGTCGTCGCCCGACAGGGCGAGGCTTCGGCCCAGCTCGTTCAGGGCTGCCGCTTCGACATGTCGCTCTCCCGAGTCCATCGCCAACTGCCGTGCGTGTTCGTGTTCTCGGATCGCGGCAGGGATCTCGCCGAGACCGCGTAGGGCCACGCCGAGGTCGTTCCGTACCTCGGCTTCCGCGTACCGGTGCCCCGTTCGTTCCCTGAGTGCCATCGACGCTCGGAGGAGGGGGACAGCAGCGGCGTGGTGTCCCATCCGCGTCTTGACGCCACCGATGTGGCCGAGCGCGTTCAGGATGTGGAAGTAATCGCCGTGGACACGTCCGAAGAACAGGTGCAGGCGGTGGATGTGCAGTGCGCTCTCATACCGTCCCAGGGTTCCGAACGCCAGACCAAGGTTGGCCAGTCCGCTCGGCACCTCGCGGTTGTTGTATCCCCGGCTGTCACGCATCGCCGCCTCCCCGACCTCGACCGCCTCGTGCAGATCACCGCGGAGCCAGTACACGGCCGCGAGGTTGGCCCGGAAGCGGAAGAGGTTCGACCGGTCGCCCTGGCGCTCGCATGCCGCGACAGCGGCGGTCAGGTGGTCGAGTGCGCCTCGGTAGTTGCCCGTCCGCACATAGGCTGACGCGAGATAGTTGTTCATCATCGCGATCCCGGCAAGGTCCTCCGCCGCCTCTGCCGAGGAGAGGCCGTGGCCGTGGGTCGCGATGATGTCCTCGAAGTAGGCGCGGATGTAGCAGAAGCGCCAGAGCGTCCTCGCCAACTGCCAGGCGCTGCGGTGATGGCCATGCTCCCTGGCGGAGGCGACGAGGGCGACGATGTTGGGTCGCTCCTCCTCGAACCAGTCGGCGGCCCTGCCCGCTGTCGCGCCGACGAGATCGGGACGGTAGGGGTCGGCGGGACGAACCTGCCTCCGGGCCAGGCCCGACTCCAACACGTCGGCGGCCTCGAGAGCCGAGTGCAGGACGAAGTCCAGGAGTTGCACACGTGCCGCCTCGCGACTGTCGGAGCTGTCCGTCTCCAGGGACAGTTCGAGCGAGTACCGGCGGATCAGATCATGCATCCGGTAGCGCCTGCTCCGGCTCTCCTCGACCACGTGGCAGTCGACGAGCTCGTCCAAGGTCCGGGCGGTGGTCGACGTGGGCTCACCGGTCAGCGCTGCCGCAATGGGCAGGGTGAAGTGCGGACCGGGATGCACCGAGAGTAGACGGAACAACCGCTTCGCCGGCATGCTCAGCGGCTCGTACGACGCGGCGAAGGCCGCGGCCATCGCCGGCTCGCGCAGCACGAGGTTCCCGAGGTGTCCCGCCGTGTCGTCCAACAGTCTGGCGAGGTCACGGACCTGCCAGCCAGTTCGACGTGCGAGGCGCGAGCCGGCGAGACGGATCGCCAGAGGCAGGTAGCCGCATCGCCGCACCACCGCAGCCGCCGCTTCGGGCTCGGCCTTGACCCGGTCCGCGCCCGCTGCGACAGCGAACAAGGAGAGTCCTTCCGACGGGTCGAGGGCCGGAAGCGCATACGGCGGGTTGTCGTCCAGCCCGTCGAGCCGGCGTCGGCTGGTCACGACAACTACGGTGCCCGGGTCCGACGGGAGCAGTGGCATGACCTGATCGACGGTCGCGGCGTTGTCGAGGACCACGACGCTGCGGCGGCTGGAGAGTTCGCGACGCCACAGATCCACCCGTAGGTCGAGTTCCGCCGGAATCCTTCCGCTGGGTACCCCAAGCTGCCGCAACAGGGCCCCCAGGGCGGCTACCGGCTCGACCGCCTCTCCGTCGCCATGACCTCTGAGATCGATGAACAACGCCGCGTCAGGGTAGGACTCCGCCAGGAGGCGCGCCAGACGCACGGCCGTTGTGGTCTTCCCACTTCCGGCCATACCTTCGATGACGTGTACGGGTGAGGTGTGCGCTTCGAGCCTTCGGGTGTCGACCTGCAGGCGGTGGAGAATCTCCGCCCGTCCCACGAAATGCGGCACCGGCCGAGGCAACCAGGTGGTCCTGCTCTGCCGAACGGAAGGACCGCTGACCGCGTCTGACACGAGTCGATACATGCGCTGTAACCCCGTACCAGGCTCGACGCCAAGCTCGTCCTTGAGGGCCCGACGGGCAGCTTCGAAGGCGGCAACGGCTCCGGCGTGGTCACCTCGGAGATGCAACGCCCGCATCAGCAGGACATGAGCGGGCTCGCGGAGGGGGGCGAGGGCGACGGCCTCCCGAAGGACCGGTACCGCCAGCTCAGGTCGCCCCAGGTCGATTCGCAGCCCAGCCAGCAGCTCCATGGCGTCCAACCGTTGCTCCTCGGCGCCGAGGACACGCGCGGTCAGCAGCGGACCGAGCGGGATCCCGGCGAGCATCGCTCCCCGCCATCGCCCGAGCGCCCGAGCCGTGAGGGTCTCCGCCTCCGCCAGTTCACCGCGGCCCATCGCGGCCCGAGCCTCGGAGACGTCAACCGAGAACTGGAGAAGATCCACACGAACGGAGTTCCCGTCGAGGCGATACCCGTCGCCGTGCCTGACCAGGAGGCCCTTTCCCGTCCCGGTCGATTCGAACATCCGTCGGAGATTTGCGGCGTAGCCTCGCACGTTCGGTACCGCGGACCTCGGCGGCTGTTCGGGCCACAACTCGTCGACGAGTTGATCGATCGTGACGGAATGCTCCGGCTGCACTACCAGCATCGCGAGGAGCGTCTGTTGTTTCGGTGTTCCGACTTGCATGGGCCGGCCCGCAAGATTCACCCACAAGCCACCGAGGACGCGAATCTCCATGAATCCCTCTGCTCCGACTGGCTGGTCATTCGGAACGCCTGGCAGAGCCTAGTCCTCTCTGGATTCGGGACCGCCGTGCCAGCCGGGATCATCGGCGGATGGCGACGCGTGACGGCTGCGCAGGATGAACCGACCCGTTGATGGGATGGGATATAGCGGCTGCAATTGCGAAACTGGATGCCCAGGCAATGGCACCGGCCGCTGGTTACAGGATGCGACGTGACAGAACCAGAGCGAGAGTCGGCAGGCGCTGTCAGTCAACAGCGCGATGCACATAGTAGCGAAGCAGGCATCCATTAACGAATATTGCGCATAAAGACAAATATAGTACCAAAACAACCGCAATTACCCCTACCTTGCTCGGTGTAACAACCAACCGACGAGCTGGGGTGGAAGATGAAGTCGCACGAGTGGACCTGACAGACCTTCTGAAAGAAGCAATCAGCGACGTACGCTTGCGGAGCTCAGTTCTCGGTGACGACATGAGGACGGCGGGTGGCTCCCCAGGACAGACGGACCGAGACCGATCGGTGGCTCATACCCACCATCGGTCTCGTCGTCATTCTGGCGGCAGTCGCGACCATCGTCTCCGCGACCCATCTCGACGCGGCCGGGGCAGCCGTCCTCTGGCTCGCCCTCGTCTCGCTGGTCGCCGTCGGCTTCCGGGTCACCGTACGCGTACGGATCAGGACGACGCACCACAACATCGCCTGGACGGAAACGGCCATCCTCATCGGCCTGGCGCTGGCTCCCGCCCCGATGGTCGTCCTGGCGACCGGGGTCGGCGTCGCCATCGCCACGGCCCTGGCCCGCGTACCGCCGCTCCGGGCCGTGTTCGGGGTCGGAAAGAACATCCTCGTGGCGAGCAGTGCCGGCCTGGTCCTGGGTGCCACGGGGTGGACAGGACCGGACACCTCTGCATCGGCCGTGATCGCCTCCATCGCGCTCGCCTACGTCGCGGCTGTCGTCGTCGACGAGGTGATCACGCTCCCGGTCATCGCCATGGCGACCGCCACGCCCATCACCCAGCTCTTTCGGAGGGACTGGGACCTGCGACTCGCCGGCGCCGCGGCGCGACTGCTGGTCATCATCGGAACCGTACTCACTCTCAGTTTCGATCAACGCCTCCTCCTCGCCGTGCCACCGCTGGTCCTGAGCCTGCACCTGCTCTACTCCAATCGCGTCAAGACCCGCACCGAGCAGCAGGCGTGGCAACGCCTCGCCCGTACCACCGACGCCCTCAACGTCGTCGAGCTGGACACCGTCCTCACCACCGCCGTCACCCAGGCCGCCGAGCTCTTCTCGGCCGACGAGGTGGAGATCGAGCTGCGCCACAGCGGCCGGACCGTCCGCGGCGGGGCCGGCGGGATCACCCACGACGGTCCGGCCGGTGAACCGGATCCGGCGGACGGGACCGTGCTGGACACCCCGCTGGAGGGCCACGACCGCACGGCCGACGTCGGCGTGCTGCGCCTGCGCTTCAGCGGGCCGGTGCAGCTGTCCGAGCGGGAGCAGTACACCCTGCGTACCTTCGCCTCGGCCCTGTGCACCGCGGTCCGCAACGCCCAGGCGTACGCCGAGCTGGCCCGGGTCGCCGCCGAACACGCGTACGCGGCCACCCACGACGCGCTGACCGGCCTGGCCAACCGCCGGCACCTGCTCGACCAGGGCGCCGAGCAGCTCGGCAGCCGCCACGCCGAGGGCGTCACCGCGCTCGTGCTGATCGACCTCAACCACTTCAAGGAGGTCAACGACACGCTCGGGCACGCCGCCGGCGACCAGGTGCTCGTGCAGGTCGCCGAGCGGCTGCGCGCCGCCGCCCAGGACGGGGACCTGGTGGCCCGGCTGGGTGGCGACGAGTTCGCCGTGCTCCTGCGTGGCCTGCCGGCCCCGGCGGTGGCCGCCCACCGGGCGGAGTCGCTGCTGGCGGTACTTCACGACCCCTTCGACCTGGACGGCATGCGGATCAGCGTGGAGGCGAGCGGCGGCATCGCCGCCGCCCCGGCCAGCGGCGGGATGGCCGAGTTGCTGCGCCGCGCGGACGTGGCGATGTACCAGGCCAAGCGGGCCGGCCAACGGATCTCCACGTACGCGCCGACCCGGGACACCGCCGACATCGGCCGGCTGACCCTCGGCGGCGACCTGTCCCGCGCGGTCGCCGACCACGAGTTCACGGTGAACTTCCAGCCCATCGTCGACCTGGGCACCGGCGTGGTGATCGGCGCCGAGGCACTGGCCCGCTGGCACCACCCCACCCACGGCATGATCGACCCGCTGCGCTTCCTGGAGGCCGTGGAGCGGTCCGGCCTGCTCCCCGCCTTCGCCGAGGCGATCCTCGACCAGGCCCTGATCGCGGCGGGCAGCTGGCGGGACGCCGGCTTCGACGTACCGGTGGCGGTCAACGTCTCGCCACGCAGCCTCCTCGACGCCCGCTTCCCCGGCTCGGTGCTGGCCCGCCTGCGCGCCCATGACCTGCCACCGGACCGGCTGGTGCTGGAGCTGACCGAGACGCTCACCCTCAGCCAGCTCGACGTCGTCGACCGCGTACTCAGCCGGCTCCGCGACGAGGGCGTCCGGCTGGCCCTGGACGACTTCGGCACCGGCTACTCGTCACTGTCTCTGCTGTCCCGCATCCCCGTGCACGAGCTGAAGATCGATCGGAGCTTCGTCACCGCCATGGAGAGCTCCGCGGAGGCCGCCGCCGTCATCCGGTCCACCCTCGACCTGGGCCGCAGCCTCGACCTCACCGTCGTCGCCGAGGGCGTGGAGAACGAGCCGCAGCGCCGCGCACTCTGGGAACTGGGCTGCACCGCCGGCCAGGGCCACCTCTTCGCCCGGCCGACGCCCGCCGGGACCCTCCTCGCCACGCTCCGCCGCGGTTCCGGTGGCAGCCCGGGCGTCCTCGTCCCGCCTCTGCACGACAGTGGCGCGGTGATCCGGCTCGCCCCCGGCCGCCGCCCGGCCACGCGCGGCCGCACCGACCGGCACCTGCCCGCCTGACCGGGCCCTCTGCCAGACTGGCGGCCGTGACCGCCCCCGCCCCGACGACCCGCCGCGGCTGGCGGGCCCTCGACACCGCCGCCGGTGGCCTCGCCCTCGACCTCGGCCTGTACGCGGTCTCCGCCGCCTTCGCCGCGGTCACCGCCGCCACCTCCACGCTGGTCCCGCACCGCGCCTGGGGTGCGGTCGCCGCCGTCGGCTACCTCCTCGCCACGCTCGCGGTGACCGGCCAACTGCTCCTGCGCCGCAGCGACGCGGCGTCCCGGCTGACCGGGCTGCCCGCGCGGTGGGCGGTCACCGCCTTCACCTGGGCGACGACCGCCCTGCTGCCGGTGGTCCTGCAGAGCGTCGAGCGGGCCGGCGGGCGCACCGACCGCGCACAGGAGGAGGTCCTCGTCGTCGAGGACTCCGGACGACGACTCGCCGACACCGGCACCCCGTACCTCGGCCACGACGCGATCGCCGCCCTGCCCCCTGGCGAGCAGCTCCTCGGCTACACCCCGTACCAGCCGGGCATGGCCCTCTTCGGCCTGCCCCGCGCCGCCGCCGACGCCTGGTGGACCGATGCCCGGGTGTGGTTCGCGCTCGGCACCGCGGTCGCGCTGGCGCTGGCCGTACACACACTCCGGCCGGGCCGCCGCGGCGCCGG
>NZ_JBFAMU010000209.1:0-8525 GCF_040656655.1 Micromonospora sp. NPDC049799 | reverse complement strand
CTCGGTCTCGCCGCCAAGCACCGCCGCGGGCTGCTCGGGCAGCCAGCGCCTCCGGTCCCCTGGACATCGCCCGGGCTGCCGCCGCCGAGGATGCCTACTCGGGCAACTGGCAGGTCACCGCGTACGCCATCTGCGCCAACCCGGTGGGGGCGGCGGCCGAGGGATCGGTGCAGACCGGGGTCAGCTCGGCCAGCCACGTTTGCCCGGGAACCGAGCAGGTGCACTCGGTCGGTGGGGCCACGGGAGCCGGCTCGACCGGTCAGACCTTCCTGAACTCCCTCTACCCGGACGCTGGCCTCAGAGCGGTCCGCCTCTCGCTGACCGGCGTGCCCAGCGACGGCCTGGCCATCCAGGCGATCTGTGCCTCAGCCGACGGCCACGGTGTTGCCGAGGCCGGTGGAGACCAACCCGCACGACAAGTGGCCGACGGGCCGCAGGGGGCATCCGCCACCTGCGGCCCGTCGCCGTCCGGGCGGCGTCCAGGCGTCCGACTGGCCCGTCGCTCAGACGCGGTAGATGGTGGGCCGGGTGGGACTCGATCCTCAGATGAGGCAGCGGGCGAGTTCCGAGTGGTCGTAGGTCCAGTACCCGAAGAAGCCGGACCAGACCCAGCGCTTCACGTGCCAGTAGTGGTACTCGTACTCCAGGGCGAACCCGGGCCAACCCGGATTCGGCTCGAGGCCGGTCCGCGCGCCGACGTACTGGTACATGGTGGTCGAGGTGCTGCCGCAGCGATCGCCGCCGGTGGCGGTCACGGCCAGATCCGTGCTGGTGGCGATCGTCTCGCCGCTGCACCGCACGACGTAGCTGCGCTGGTAGTTGTCGGAGGTGGCCTCGACGACGTGCCAGTACCGATAGGTGCCTACGGAGCCGACCAGCCAGAAGGTCGTCGGCGTGCCGCCGACGACGCGGCTGTAGCTGCCGACCGCCGCGCAGGCCAGGCTGTCCGGTGCGGCATGGGCGGCGGCTGGGAGGACGATGACGGAGGCCAGCGTCGCGGTCGCGACGGCAAGGGCGAGTTTGAGTCTCATGCCCACGCAACGTACGGTCGATTGCCGCATCGATGCAGGTCAGTGGCGGCTTCCCGACACGGCCCCCGGGGATGCCGACCGGCAGAGATGATCAAAGCTCGCTCCAGAGCAGTCGGGCTGCTGTCTGCGTCCAGCCTGCGGTGGTTGCTCTCGTTTGGGCCTGTCGCTGATGGGAGTTGCCGGGTCGGTTGCGGCAGACTCGGATCCGGTAGCCGCTGGCGCGCCATGTTGAAGTCGAGGCCGCCGTCACCGTGACCGAGCTGACGGGTCACACCGGTTCGTACGTGAGCATGAGTACCCCAGTGGTGGTCGTCGTGCAGTCGACCAGCCGCAGCTGTCGCGGCCGGTCCATCTCCCGGAACAACCGCTTGCCGGTGCCGAGAAGCAGGGGATGCACAAACAAGCGGAAGCCGTCGACCAGGTCATTCGCGATAAGGTCCTGAACGAGCATTCCGCTGCCCAGCACGGCGATGTTGCCGTCCCCCTGTGCCTTCAGATCCCAAACGGCCGACGGGGGATCTCCAGCGAGCACCCGGGAGTTTGACCAGGTGCAGTTGTTCAGGGTCCGCGTGGTGACGTACTTCGGCGTCGCGTTGAGGTGTGCGGCCATCGGGTTCTCGTCGGGCTGGCTCGGCCAGAACTCGGCCATTTTGTCGTAGGTCCTACGCCCGAAGAGATACGCCGTCGTCGACTTCAGCCCTTCGACCGCCGCAGCTCCTTGCACCTCGTCGAAGTATGACGCGGCCCAGCCGCCGTGCTCGAAACCGCCGTCGCGATCCTCGTCCGGCGATCCCAGCCCCTGCATGACCCCGTCAAGGGTCACGAATTCGATGGCTATGAGCTTCCGCATGGCCTCGCCCTTCCGCCTTGCGGTCGGCACCGCGCCGACCGGTCATCCTCTATACGAACGGCTGCGGCCAAATCGACAGCAGGGCGAGAAGTTGAGCCCGCCGAAAAAGGACCGGCCACGCGGTGTGGTGGGCCAGCTCCTCCGGCAGGCCGATGTCAGACGAGGTGACGGCGGCAGAAGCCAAGATCGGAGCTAGTTTGTGCCCTGGTCGCGCCCGATGATCTTCTCCGACGTGTTCGCAGCTCGGAGGCCGTAGATGGTGGGCCGCCAGGGACTCGAACCCTGAACCTATGGATTGCCGGCGAGCCGGTCGGATGGAGCTTGGTCCGAGGTCATCCGGGCTGCTGGGGGGCTTCTGGGCCGGGTTCGGCTGGCACGGTTGCTGTACTTCGCTGCTGTACTGCTGGCGTCAGACGAGGCGCTGGACGCGGACCTTTGGGCGCTCGTTCCTCAGGTGGCCTAGCTTGTGCTGGCGGACCTGCTCGTCCCAGACCTCCTGGTCGTAGTCCGGGCCTGGCGGGATCCACTTGTGGGAGCCGTCGCTGTAGTGGAACTTCTCGTCGCCGGGCCGCAGGATGCTCATCGGGTCCAGCCGAGGAATCGGTGGTGCAGGTGGCCGGCGGGGACGTGGCCCAGGTCCTCGGCGGCGTCGACGAGCTGGGCTGCCAGGTAGAGGGCGAGTGACACCGGGGCGCGGTCGTACTCCGCTCGCAGCTCTCGACGGCGAGTGTGGCAGGGCCAGTCGGCACCGCAGCCGCCGCACGTCCAGCCCGGCGTGATCGGGAGGTGGGTCGTCATCGCGGCGCGTCCTGGCTCGGCCAGTGGCCGCGGTTGATCGGGATGGGATGACGGCTTCGGCAGGGCAGGTCGCCGCCGCAGCGGCAGATGCGCCGCCAGTGCTGCCATGACCAGACGGGTCGGTGCCGGCGGGCGAGGGTCAGCGCCGCCGCCAGGACGTACTCGTCGTAAGACACGCGCCGCCGGCTGTTGTCCTGCCTCTGGTGGTAACTGGCACCCCGCACGCCACCTGCGGTCGAACCAGTTGCATCGTTCGGCCTGGTCATCACGCCTCCCGCCGACGCTTGGGATCCCGTGGGCACCCGGTCAGCCGTGTCCGGAGACAGGGCACCCACGGCAGGACGACCCGGCCGCCAAGCTGGGTAGCCCCAGGAGCAACTTAGGACGCAATGTGCGCAGGGTCAACAGCTACGACACATAGCGTTGTAAGTCGAGCCAGAGGTGTGGTCTGCTTGCACCAGCCGCCAAGCTGGGAGCACCACCTATGTCTGAAGCCGCCTACCTACAGGTAGCCCGGGATATCCGCGAGCAGGTCAGCTCCGGCCAGTTGAAGCCGGGCGACAAGCTGCCGTCGTTCGCCGCCCTTTGCGAGCACTACGAGGTCAGCAACACCGTGATCCGGGCTGCCATGCTGCTGCTCAAGGCCGAAGGACTGATTGACGGCCGGCAAGGCAAGGGTGTCTACATCGCCAACCCGCTTCCCAAGTAGACCGCTGGTCGGCTGGCGAGACGGGACGCCTCGTTTAAAGCTCTATGCAGGCCGTGCCGTCGCGCCCGTCCTCGTGCCTGACCTCCGGCCGATCGTGCGTCATTTGGCCCTAGTTGGCCTCCGCTGGCTGGGCCGTTGCTGTCGGCGTTGCTGTCGACTCGGGGGATCGACGTGCCCTGCCGACCGGTCGGGTTTGTGTATGGTCCGTCGAGTGATCATCAGGAGAGCTGGTTGCCGGCGAGGCTTGCTGTGACGTCGGTACCGCGATGGCACGTGCTCGCACCGGCAGTCGCAGTCGGTCTGCTGGTGCTCGGCCTGACGCTCAACGCCGCAACGATCCTCTACGACCTTATGCATTGGGACGTCGTGTACTACGTGCCGCCGGAGGAGGCAGCCAACCGGAATGGCCTTGCAGACCTGGGCCTCCAGGTCGTCGACCAACTGGCGGTGGTTCTGTCCGGCCTAGCTGTGGCTGGCCTGCTCCTGTCGCTGGCAGGGCTCGTGCGCGGCAGGACGTGGGCGCATGTGGCGGCCTGCATCCTGACCGCTCCATTCGCTCTCTGCTGCGGCCTGGCGTTCATCAACGGTCGAGGTTCCTTCAACGGAAGTCCTGACGACCCGAACACGCCTCGGCATACCTTGGCGCCAACCTGGGTCCGCATCGGTGACTCGCTAGGGCCACCCCTGCTTGTGGGCGCGGCGATCGTCGTCCTGATTCTGCTATTTGTACCTGCGGTCTACCGACGCTTCTACCCGTCTCGTCACCAGCACGACCCGCGAGGATTGCCTCCCCACGAATAGCGGAGCTTTCCCCAGCTGCCACCGCCGGCCGTCTCCTTGGCGGAGCGGATCGACGCCTGCCTCCACGAGCTGCTGTCCGTGAGCGCTGCGACCGTCCGGGTCAGGGCGGCGTTGGGGCTGGCGACTGGCTCGACGACTAGCTACCCGACCTGGCCCTCGACGACGCCCGCACCTCGGGCTCCGATGCCGACATACCTGGCTAAGATCGGTTGGTGCGCGGGTTCGTGGCGCTCGCGTTGCACCGGCTCGGTCTCGGCTGACTTGCCGCTGCCACACACGGTTTAGGAAGGGGCTAGCGTTCAAGCGTGGGCGGGCTCATTTACCAGGTCAAACAGCTGCCCTCGGACCCGGCCAGCCCTCGATCATTCCGCGCATGTTCCGGATCTTGTGGCATCGGCCGATCTGCTCGTTTCGAGGCTTGGGAGCCCCGCAACCGCAGGGCTCCCCGGACTCGGCCCGGCTTGAACGGGCTGCCACCCTCTCCGTCTTGCGGGCGTGGTCATCCGGAGCCAACACGCCTTGGGCGAGGACAGCCGAATTCAACCAGGCGACGCGCTCGGACGCCACGGCTCGGCTCAGACGTTGAAGCGGAACTGAATGCCGCTGTCCCGCCACCAGCGGGAACCGTGGTCGGTGCCTGCTCACACCGCGCCTCCGGCTGCCATCGTTGGTGGTTGGTTGACGAAGTTTGACGGCGTCTTGTGCCCCCTGTGTGCCCCGACCGCTGGCACGACGTGGTTAGCTGCCGGCACCGGCATTCGAATGGCGAGAGGACCGACGTGGCGTTGACCAAGAAGGGCTCTCGGCTCATCACGGTCGACGGCGTGGTCTACAAGTGGCGAGTGCGCGGACGACCCACCTACGCCCAGGCGCTCGGTGAGCGACCACTCGCCGTCGCCGTTGAGCAAGCCGACTGCAAGGGCAGCGTGTTGCTAGTCACCATGCCTCAGGACCACCCAAGCAACTGGATCGGTGGTCGGTCGGTCCCTGTTCTTCCATCGCAGGTCGCGGCAGTCATCCGCAAGGCTCTGGGTGAGGGATGGCGGCCCGGCCAGTCGGCGACGGCCTTTCGCACGACTGCGACCGACGCATCGCAGGAGCCGTCGACTCCTTGACCCCCAGGCAACCAACACGGGCCGCTGACCTGGATCGCCAGGGTGGCCTAGCTGCGGACTCCTTCCGCTGGCGTCCGTGGCCGTCCATGGCTATGCGCCCCGGTTGTCACCCAGTTCGTCACCCAGCTCGGCTCCTGGGCATCCGGGATAGCCTCCGGGCATGCGTTACCTCACCCGGCCGTTCGTCCTGGGCGCGCTCGGCCGCAGGAAGGAAGTTGAGCAGTTCGTTGGACCGGTCACGCTCGCGGGTGTCCGTGGCATCCGCTGGGTCTCGGTCTGGCCCTGGCAGGACGGCTACAACGTGTCCGTCCATGACCTACAGGACCTGGACGACGAGCACTACCGCGACCTGTCCGTCTTCCCGCCCCTCGACCCCGAAGACAAAGGCGACACGGGCTACGGCCGCGTGATCGGCCACGTTCACGACCCGGCCGAAGCGTTGGAACTGGCGGAGCGGGACACCGGGGCCTCCCCGGATCGGTGGGTCAACCACGGAGTTGCCGGGGAGGACTATGCGGGCTTCGTGTTGGCGAGGCGAGCCCAGCACCAGCCCTGACCGTCAGTTTGAAAGGTGTGTTGACCTGAGGGAAGTCCTCGTGGGTATGCCGGTGACCGGCCCTGCTCGCTCAATGCTGCGCGCATGCCAACTCATGGTGGTAGCCCGCAGTTGCCCCTAGTTGACCCGTCTAGCGGGCACGTGCCGGGCACGGCGCGGGAACACCGACCAGGTCGCGGCCCGGTTGCGAGTATGGCTCCTCAACCCAACTTCGCGAGATCGTCCGCGACACTCTGTTGCTCGAAGGGGAGATGAAAGACTGGTAGCCTCCGCCCTGGAGGTGGCGACGACAGATGCAATTCGTCTCAGAACTTCGCCGACTGTCGCGGATCAAAATGGCGACCGAGGATGATGTGCGGGAAGAGTTCATAACGCCACTCCTGAGACTCCTCGGCTATGATCATGCTAGGAATGAGATTCGTAGGGCCGTAAAGCTGACAACGCCCTATCAGTCGGGGACTAAGAGGCGAGAGTACATAGTCCCCGACTACGTTGCGCAATCTACGAACGGTGTGCACCTGGCTATTGACGCCAAGAGCCCAGGAACCTCAGATGAGAAGTCAGTAGAGATCGTCACCCTTCCCGCATACGTCGGGCAGGTCTACAGCTACGCCTCGCACCGAGAGGTGCGCGCGCCCTGGTTTGTTGTGAGCAACGGTCACTATACCGCTATTTATGAGGCCAACAGTGACAGTTGGCAACCCGCTCTACTGATTGCACAGCAGGAACTCCCATCCCGCTTCAACGAACTCCTACAATTGGTCGGTAAAAGTCGAATCAGCATGGAGCTGTCGAAAAGAATGGAGCCGGGCTGGGTAACTCAAATCGCGACCGTTGCAACGGGCTTTCAGCCAATGAACGTTGAGATTGGCGACTTCAATGCGGACGGAATTGCGGAGATTGCCGTTGCGATCAGCGAAGATCGTGTGCCCATTTACCGCATCAATGGCACCTTGGCGACTGAGTGCGCTACGGACGGCTGGGTTTGGTGGATTAGCGCTAGCGGCTCGGACGAGGCTGGTTCCGCCACGCTTATCGCACTGCAGAAGCATCGAGGGCCGACCGACATGCGCGGCAAGGTCATCGGGATCGGACCCGACGTGCAGTGGGAGCATCCACTCAAGCGGCCGGGGTCGGGCCACGAGACGCTTAGCAAGATTGTTTGCGACAAGGGTCGCCAGCTAGTCGTCGTGGCGGACTCGGGTGCGAGTGAGGTACTAGCTCTCGATTTTTCTGGCCAACTAATCTGGGAAGCAGCTTTAGGTACCGGAACGGACCCCTGGGCATCCGTCATCCATCTGACGAGCCTGGACGACGAAACACTTCTCGTTACTCATGCGGGACGTGATTCTGGGCGGGTCGTCAAGATGCGATTGACGGACGGGGCTGTGATCGCGGCGGCCGAACTTCCATTCCGTCCGACCCAAATCGAGCTGCTTGATTACGCTGGTCATTCGTGTGCGGTTAAAGCCTCCGAAGGTTCCCTCATAGGCGTCATAAATCTAGTGGAGATGCGGCTAACCCACGCGTTGGAGCTGCCTACCGAATCGAGGCACGGATTCCTCGCCGCCAGCCTCTCCCATGGCGTCCTTGCCGCCGCCGGAATTTCCGCAATTAAGGCATACAACATCGACGCGTTGATGTCTGGCACGCTTGACGTCGCATGGGAGACGGCTGAAGTTGCGGGCTTCCCAATGCGAATGGAGTGGGTTGCGGCAGGAGAGCAGGAGACTCTAGTCGTTTGTACATGTGGATCCGCTGCATGGCCCTCTGCCAACGGGTTGTATCTCCTAAACCATGAAGGCAAAGTTCGTCAACGATACCTGCTTGATCGCAACGAGTCTGACACGGCTGATAGTTTGCCAGGGTTCCGCGCTTTCGCCGTGCGGGACATGAACGGCGACGGAGTACCCGCAGTGGTGGCGGCGGCAGACGACTCGAACCTCTACATGTGGAGACCGAATTGGTCCTGAGCCGGTCGGCAGCTGCGCAGCTTTTCATGTGGCCTCACATGCCTTGGACGAGCTGGCTGCGGACGGAGGCCGTGGTGGGGATGCGGCGCGCGCACTCCGGGCAGGCCCCTGGCCTGCCGGCGACTACCGGCCCGAGGGGTCGCAGAGGCTCCGGGGTCAAGGGCGGCCCGTAGGGCCGTCGCGCAGCGACGCGAAGCGCCCTTGACCTTGGAGGGGCGGCCCCGCACACTCCGCGCCGCATCCCCGCCACGGCCGGCGGTAACTCGCCCTACGGCACGGTGGTGCGACGGCCGCCGCGCCCGGCCGGCTGCCGGCCCACCACTTCCTACACAATGGCCTGTCGTCATGCGGCGGCCCTCCGGGCTTTCCGCTGTCCGCGCCAGCCGCCGGGCATGAGGCGTGACGGCCGCAGAGCGACAGCGGCAGCGGCCGGCGCGCGCCCAGGCGGCGGCGCGTGCGGCCCGTCTCGGGCCGCCTTGATAGACGTACAGAAAGTCCTCCCACACCGGCTGGCAGCCGGCCTGTCGTGTCACGGGAGATACTTGACACTCGCGTCCCACCAGATGCTTGACATGATCGGGTTCGGCGCGAACGGCGACCGCAGCGCGTCTCCTCCAGCGTGTTGCCCGGACTGCCCGGCCGTCATTGCTTCTTCCATCGCGCGGCCAACTGCTGGTAGTGCGCGACGAGCT
>NZ_JBFAMU010000208.1:0-8550 GCF_040656655.1 Micromonospora sp. NPDC049799 | reverse complement strand
CTGCCCGCCGACGACGCGCGGCGGCGGGCGGTGCGGGTGGCCAACCCGCTGTCCGAGGAGGAGCCGCTGCTGCGCACCAGCCTGCTCGGCCCGCTGCTCGGGGCGCTCAGGCGCAACCTGGGCCGGGGGTTGCGGGACCTGGCCCTGTACGAGATCGGCACGGTGTTCCACCCGCGTTCCGGCGCCGGCACCCCGCCGCACATGGGCGTGGAGCGCCGGCCGTCGGACGCGGAGTTCGCCGCCGCCGACTCGGTGCTGCCCGACCAGCCCCGGCACGTGGGCGTGGTCCTCGCCGGGGAGATCGAACAGACCGGTTGGTGGGGCGCGGGCCGCACGGCCGGCTGGGCGGACGCCGTCCAGGCCGGCCGGGAGGTCCTCGCGGTCGCCGGGATCCCCGCCGAGCGGGTCACGGTCCGGGCCGGCGAGTACGCGCCCTGGCACCCGGGGCGGTGCGCGCAGCTGCTGGTGGACGACACCGTCGTCGGGTACGCGGGCGAGCTGCACCCGGCGGTCCTCGCCGGGCTGGAGCTGCCCCGGCGTACGTGTGCCATGGAGCTGGACCTGGACGCGGTGCCGGCGGCGCCGATGGCGCCCGGGCCGGCGGTGTCCGGGTTCCCGCCCGCGCTGATCGACGTGGCGCTGGTCCTGGATGCCTCGGTACCGGCCGCGCAGGTGCAGGAGGCGCTGGTCGAGGGTGCGGGTGAGCTGCTGGAGTCGGTGCGGCTGTTCGACGTGTACGCCTCCGAGCAGCTCGGGGCGGGCCGCCGGTCGCTGGCGTACAAGCTCACCTTCCGCGCCCCGGACCGGACGCTGACGGTGGAGGAGGCGGTGGCCGCCCGCGACGCGGCGGTCGCCCGCGCCGCCGAGCGTTTCGGAGCGGTGCTCCGCGGCGCCTGACGTGCAAGGAAGGGCCCCTTCTCAACGCCAGGCGTTAAGAAGGGGCCCTTCCTTGCGTTCGTCGGTGAGGGAGTCGTCACGGACGGTCGATGATCGGCCGAATGGTCAGAGGCGAAGGATCGTTCGGTTACCCATGAGTCACGTCCGAGCGGTTAGCCTGCTGTGATTCCGGCTGACGCCGGGATCGCACCCCCCGCCACCCCCACGGGAGTCCACCGATGTCCGAGGAACCGCCCGAGTCGCCCACCACGGTGGACGTCTGCATCGTCGGTGGCTGTGGCCGGGTCGGCCTGCCGCTGGGCATCGCCTTCGCCTCGCGCGGGCTCTCCGTCGTGCTGTACGACATCAACGCCGACGCCGTGGCGACGGTGAACGCGGCGACGCTGCCGTTCGCGGAGCCGGGCGCGGCCGGACCGCTGGCCGAGGCGGTCGCCGCCGGCCGGCTGCGGGCCACCACCGACCCGGCCAGCGTCGGTGCCTCCGAGCACCTGGTCGTGGTCGTCGGCACTCCCGTCGACGAGCACCTCAACCCGGACCTGGGCGCGGTGCCCCGGGCGTTGGAGCGCTGCGCGGAGCACCTGCGCGACGGGCAGTTGATCGTGCTGCGCAGCACCGTCTACCCCGGCGTCACGGCCCTGACCGAGAAGCTCCTGGTCGGCAAGGGCCTCCGCGCCGACGTGGCGTTCTGCCCGGAGCGCATCGCCGAGGGACGGGCGATGACCGAGCTGTTCACGCTGCCGCAGATCGTCGCCGCCCGTACGCCGGACGCGCTGGCCCGGGCCGAGAAGCTGTTCCGGCACCTGACCGAGCAGATCGTGCCCCTCGAACCGGAGGAGGCGGAGCTGGCGAAGCTGTTCACGAACACCTGGCGGTACATCAAGTTCGCCACCGCCAACCAGTTCTGGATGATGGCCAACGACTTCGGGCTGGACTTCGCCCGGATCCGGCACGCGGTGGCGTTCGACTACCCGCGCGCGGCGGACCTGCCGATGCCCGGTTTCGCCGCCGGGCCGTGCCTGTTCAAGGACACCATGCAGCTGGCCGCCTTCAACCGGAACAACTTCGTGCTCGGCCACTCCGCGATGCTCATCAACGAGGGGCTCCCGCTGTACCTGGTGTCGCGGCTGGAGGACCGGTTCGACCTGGCCGAGTCGACGGTCGGCATCCTCGGCATGGCGTTCAAGGGCGGCAGCGACGACCCCCGGGAGAGCCTGGCCTACAAGCTGCGCAAGATCCTCGCCCTGAAGACCCGGGAGACCCTCTGCACCGACCCGTACGTGGCCGACGAGCGCTTCGTCGACCTCGACGAGGTGCTGGAGCGGGCCGACCTGCTGGTCATCGCGGCCCCGCACGAGCAGTACGCGCGCCTCGACACCGACAAACCGGTGATCGACATGTGGGGCCTGACCGGGACGGGGGTGCGGGTGTGAAGCCCCGGGTCTCGGTGATCGTGCCGGTCTACAACGAGGGCGAGGCGATCCTGCGCTGTCTGGAGCGCATGCTCCGGGAGCTGCTGCTGCCCGCCGAGGTCCTCATCGTGCACGACATGCCGGAGGACACCACGGTCCCGTACGTCGAGCAGGTCGCCCGTACCGATCCGCGCGTCCGGGCGGTGCTCAACACGTACGGGCGCGGTCCGGCGAACGCGATCCGCTTCGGCATCGACGCGGCCACGGCCCCGGTCGCGGTGGTCACCATGGCCGACGGTTGCGACGATCCGCGGCAGATCGACGAGCTGGCCCGGCTGGTCGACCGGGGCGTGGTGGTGGCCGCCGCGTCCCGGTACATGCCGGGCGGCCAGCAGGTCGGCGGGCCCCGGTTGAAGCGGATGATGTCGCGCTGGGCGGGCCGCAGCCTCTACACCCTCGCCCGGGTCGGCACGCGGGACGCCACCAACAGCTTCAAGGCGTACGACACGGCCTTCGTCCGCCAGGTGGGGATCGAGTCGCGGACCGGTTTCGAGATCGGCCTGGAACTGACCGCCAAGGCCACCCGCCTGCGGTTGCCGGTCGCCGAGATCCCGACCATCTGGCTGGACCGGCCGCTCGGCGAGTCGCACTTCGACCTGGGCCGGTTCCTCCCCGGCTACCTGCGCTGGTACTTCTTCGCCTACGGTCGACGGCTGAGCGCCGGGAAACTGGCCACGCCGGCACGGCCCGCCGCCGTGCCGGCCCAACCCCGCGACAGCACCGAGTTCGAGAAGACCGCATAGGAGCGCACGTGGCGAAGGTCCTGGTTACTGGTTCGGCCGGCTTCATCGGCGGCTATCTCGTCGAGGAGCTGTTGGGCCGGGGCCACGAGGTGGTCGGCATCGACAACTTCTCGAAGTACGGGCCGGTGAGCCACAGCTACGACGACCACCCCCGCTACCGGTTCGTCGAGGGCGACGCCCAGGACGCGGACCTGCTGACCGAGCTGCTGGACGGCTGCGACCACCTGGTCGCCGGCGCGGCGATGATCGGCGGCATCTCCTACTTCCACGCGTACGCCTACGACCTGCTCGCCACCAACGAGCGGATCATGGCGTCGACCTGCGACGCGGCGATCCGGGCGCACCGCGACGGGCGGCTGGCGAAGGTCACCTACCTGTCGTCCTCGATGGTCTACGAGTCGACCGAGCAGTGGCCGAGCCGGGAGGGCGACGAACGGCGCATCCCGCCGCCGCTGTCCTCGTACGGTTTCCAGAAGCTGGCGGTGGAGTACTACGCGCGGGCGGCCTGGGAGCAGTACGCGCTGCCGTACACGATCGTGCGGCCGTTCAACTGCGTCGGCGTGGGCGAGGGGCGGGCGCTCGGTCAGGCCGAGGTGCTCTCCGGCAACGTGAAGCTGGCCATGTCGCACGTCGTCCCCGACCTGGTGCAGAAGATCGTCAAGGGGCAGGACCCGCTGCACGTCCTCGGTGACGGCAGCCAGGTGCGGCACTACACCTACGGGGGCGACCTGGCCCGGGGCATCGCCACCGCGATCGAGCACCCGGCGGCGCGCAACGAGGACTTCAACCTCTCCACGGCCGAGTCGACCAGCGTCCTCGACCTGGCCGGACTGATCTGGCGCAAGATCAAGGGACCGGACGTGCCGTTCCGCCACCTGTCCGACGATCCGTTCCGGTACGACGTCCAGAAGCGGGTGCCGGACGTGACGAAGGCCCGCGAGGTGCTCGGCTTCACCGCCACCACCGGCCTGGACGAGATGCTCGACGAGGTCATCCCGTGGGTGACGCGGGCGGTCGAGGAGGGCCGCCTCTGATCCGCCCCGCTGTCCGTTCCGGGCCCGTGCCGCGTCCTGCGGCACGGGCCTCGGCCTTTTCGGGGAAGGCGGGTGGCCGCCACCACACCTCATCTCCATGCAATGCATTGCATGACCATGCACTGGGCTGTTAGCCTCTGCTGCATAGTCATGCGGAGGTGAGTATGGGAATCCGAGTCGCGGTCGCCGGAGCGAGCGGCTACGCCGGGGGCGAGCTGATCCGCCTGGTCGCCGGGCACCCGGAGTTCGACCTGGTCGCCGCCACCGCGCACAGCCAGGCCGGTCACCGCCTGGACGCCGTACACCCGCAGCTCACGGGCCTGGACCTGGTGCTCGGCGAGACGGACGCGGCGACCCTGGGCGACGCGGACCTGGTCTTCCTCGCCCTGCCGCACGGTGAGTCGGCGGCCCTCGCCGCCCAGCTTCCGCCGGAGGTCCGGATCGTCGACCTCGGCCCGGACCACCGGCTGGCCAGCCCGTGGGACTGGGCCCACTACTACGGTGGCACGCACGCCGGGCAGTGGACCTACGGCCTGCCGGAGCTGCCCGGCCAGCGGGAGCTGATCGCCACGTCGACCCGGGTGGCGAACACCGGCTGCTACGCCGCCGCCATCTCCCTGGCGCTCGCCCCGCTGGTCGCCGCGGGCGCCGCCGACCCCGCCGACGTGGTGGTCGTCGCCGCCTCCGGCACCTCCGGCGCCGGCCGGGCCGCCAAGCCGCACCTGCTCGGCAGCGAGGTCATGGGGGACCTGTCGCCCTACCGGGTCGGCACCCACCAGCACGTGCCCGAGATCAAGCAGGCTACCGGCGCGACCGGCCTGTCGTTCACCCCGCTGCTCGCGCCGATGCCGCGCGGCATCCTCGCCACGGTCACCGCCGTCCCGGCGCGCGGCGTCGACCCCCGGGCGGTGCTCGCCGAGGCGTACGCGGACACGCCGTTCGTGCACGTCCTCCCCGAGGGCGCCTGGCCGCACACCGCCGCCACCCTCGGCTCCAACTCCTGCCACCTGCAGGCCACGGTCGACGTCGACTCCCGCCGGATGATCGTGCTCAGCGCACTGGACAACCTCGGCAAGGGCGCGGCCGGCCAGGCCGTGCAGAACGCCAACCTCATGCTCGGCCTGCCGGAGACGACGGGCCTGTCCATCTGGGGCGTGGCGCCGTGAGCGCGGCGCAGCACAGCCCCGCAGTCGCGAACGAAAGGCCGGTACCGTGAGCGTCACCGCTCCCCGGGGCTTCCGGGCGGCCGGCGTGGCCGCCGGGCTCAAGGCCAGCGGCAACGCCGACGTCGCCCTCGTCGTCAACGACGGGCCCGACGCCGGTGTCGCCGGCGTGTTCACCGCCAACCGCGTCAAGGCCGCACCGGTGCTCTGGACCCAGCAGGTCGTCCGGGGCGGCGTCGTCCGGGCCGTGGTGCTCAACTCCGGCGGCGCCAACGCCTGCACCGGCCCGGCCGGCTTCCAGGACACCCACGCCACCGCCGAGCACACCGCCGCCGCGCTCAGCTCGGCCAGCGCCCGCCTGCTGCTGGGCGCGGGCGAGGTGGCGGTCTGCTCCACCGGCCTGATCGGTGAGCGGCTGCCGATGCCGGCGCTGTTGTCCGGCGTCCGCACCGCCGTCCGGGGGCTGTCCCGCGACGGCGGGATGCCGGCCGCCCAGGCGATCATGACCACCGACACCCGGCCGAAGACCGCCGTCGCGCAGGGCAGCGGCTGGACGGTCGGCGGTATGGCCAAGGGCGCCGGCATGCTCGCCCCCGCGATGGCCACGATGCTCTGCGTGCTCACCACCGACGCGGTGGCGGGCCCGGACACCCTCGACGCGGCGCTGCGGGCGGCCTGCCGGGTCACCTTCGACCGGATCGACTCCGACGGCTGCATGTCCACCAACGACACCGTCCTGCTGCTGGCCAGCGGCGCGAGTGGCATCGCACCGACCGAGGAGGAGCTGACCGCCGCGGTCACCGCCGCCACGCACGACCTGGCCCAGCAGTTGATCGCCGACGCCGAGGGCGCCACCAAGCAGATCGCCATCGAGGTGGTCGGCGCCGCGAGCGAGGACGACGCGGTCGAGGTGGGCCGGTCGGTGGCCCGCAACAACCTGGTCAAGACCGCGCTGTTCGGTAACGACCCCAACTGGGGCCGCATCCTCGCCGCCGTCGGCACCACCGCCGCCGCGTTCGAGCCGGACGGCGTGGACGTCGCCGTCAACGGGGTTCGGGTGTGCCGGTCCGGCGCCGCCGCCGAGGACCGCTCGAAGGTCGACCTGACCGGCCGGGACGTCACGATCCGCATCGACCTGCACGCCGGCCCGACCGCCGCGACGATCTGGACCAACGACCTGTCCCACGCGTACGTGCACGAGAACTCGGCGTATTCGACGTGAGCGCGAGGAACGCAGCGAAGCGGAGTCCCGCAGTCGCGAACGAATGGCAGGCTCGGACATGAGCCTCTCCACCGACCTCACCCGCGCCCAGGCGAAGGCCGCCACGCTGATCGAGGCGCTGCCCTGGCTGGAGCGGTTCTCCGGCTCGACCGTCGTGGTCAAGTACGGCGGCAACGCCATGGTCGACCCCGAGCTGCAGCGGGCCTTCGCCGCCGACATGGTCTTCCTGCGGTACGCGGGCCTGAAGCCCGTCGTGGTGCACGGCGGCGGCCCGCAGATCTCGGCGATGCTCGGCCGGCTCGGCATCCCCAGCGAGTTCCGGGGCGGCCTGCGGGTCACCACCCCGGAGGCGATGGACGTGGTCCGGATGGTGCTCGTCGGCCAGGTCGGCCGGGAGCTGGTCGGGCTGATCAACAGCCACGGCCCGTTCGCCGTCGGCCTCTCCGGCGAGGACGGCGGGCTGTTCACCGCGGTGCGGCGGCCGGCGTACGTGGACGGGGAACCGGTCGACGTGGGTCAGGTCGGTGACGTGGAGTCGGTGGACATCTCGGCGGTGACCGACCTGATCGCCGCCGGCCGGATCCCGGTGATCTCCACCGTCGCCCCGGACACCGACGGGGTGCTGCACAACCTCAACGCCGACACCGCCGCGGCCGCTCTCGCGGTCGCCCTGGGCGCGCGCAAGCTGGTCGTCCTCACCGACGTCCCCGGCCTGTACGCCCAGTGGCCCGACACCACCAGCCTGGTCAGCGAGATCACCGCCGACGACCTGGCGAAACTGCTGCCGTCGCTGGAGTCGGGAATGGTGCCGAAGATGGAGGCCTGCCTGCGGGCGGTGCGTCAGGGTGTGCCCGCCGCGCACGTCGTCGACGGCCGGGTCGCCCACTCCACACTGCTGGAAGTGTTCACGTCGGAAGGCTTCGGAACGATGGTGATCCCGTCATGAGTGCGCTCGTGGACCGCTGGCGGCAGTCGATGATGGACAACTACGGCACCCCGTCGCTGGCGCTGGTCGCCGGTTCCGGCGCCGTCGTGGTCGACGATGCCGGCCGGGAGTACGTCGACCTGGTCGGGGGCATCGCGGTCAACGCCCTCGGTCATGCCCACCCGGCCGTGGTGGCCGCCGTGTCGAAGCAGGTCGCCACCCTCGGGCACGTCTCCAACCTGTACGTCGCCGAGCCGCCGGTGGCCCTGGCCGAGCTGCTGCTCGCCCTCGCCGGGCGCCCCGGCCGGGTGTTCCTCGCCAACTCCGGCGCCGAGGCGAACGAGGCGGCCTTCAAGCTGTCCCGGCTCACCGGCCGGTCGCACGTGGTCGCCGCCCGGGGCGGCTTCCACGGCCGGACCATGGGTGCCCTCGCCCTGACCGGGCAGCCGGCCAAGGCCGACCCGTTCCGCCCCCTGCCCGGTGAGGTGACCCACGTCGACTACGGCGACGTGGTCGCCCTGGAGGCGGCGGTCACCGACGCCACGGCGATGGTGATCCTGGAGCCGATCCAGGGGGAGAACGGCGTCGTCGTCCCGCCATCCGGCTACCTCGCCGCCGCCCGCCGGATCACCGCCCGGCACGGCGCGCTGCTGGTGCTGGACGAGGTGCAGACGGGCGTCGGTCGTACCGGGCACTGGTTCGCCCACCAGGCCGACGGCGTCGAGCCGGACGTGGTCACCCTGGCCAAGGGGCTCGGCGGTGGCCTGCCGATCGGTGCCGCCCTGGCCTTCGGCCGGGCCGCCGAGCTGCTCGGTCCCGGGTCGCACGGCACCACCTTCGGCGGCAACCCGGTCACCTGCGCCGCCGCCCTCGCGGTGGTGGCGACGATCGCCAACGAGGGCCTGCTGGACCACGTCAAGCGGGTCGGCGAGCGGCTGCGTCGGGGCGTCGAGGCGCTCGGTCACCCGCTGGTCGGTGAGGTGCGGGGCGCCGGCCTGCTGCTCGGCGTGGTGCTGACCGCGTACCTCGACGTACCAGAGGTCGCCGGAGACCTGGCGGGCCGTGGACGGCGACGGGCAGCCCTGGGTGTAGCCGGG
>NZ_JBFAMU010000207.1:0-8561 GCF_040656655.1 Micromonospora sp. NPDC049799 | reverse complement strand
CACCGCCGGGGCGCCCGGCTGGTCGCCGTGGGCGCACCGGATTCCCAGTTGCAGTCGGTCGCCGAGCGCGCTCGCGCGCCGTTCATCCCGGTGCCCCGGCGTGCACCGGCCCGGGCCAGCCTGTGGGCGCTCACCGTGCCGGTTCTGCTCGCCGCCCGTACGCTCGGCCTCGTGAAGGTGAACGAGGCGGATCTGGCGGAGACGGCGGCGCGTCTCGACGCGGAAGCCGACCGCTGCCGCCCGACGGCGGAGTCCTTCGTCAACCCGGCGAAGTCGCTCGCGCTCGGCCTGGCCGGGTCGGTCCCGATCGTCTGGGGCTCGTCCCCGCTGGCCACCGTCGCGGCCCGCCGCTTCGGCGACACCCTGTCGGCCAACGCCCGCTACCCGGTGGTCTCCGGCGCGCTCGGCGAGGCCGGCCGAGGCCGGGTCGGCCTGCTCGACGGCGTGTTCGGCGGCCTGGTCGAGGGGGAGCGGGACATCTTCGCCGACGCCGACGAGGAGGCCCCGAGTGGCACCCGGCTGCGACTGGTGCTGCTGCGGGACGGCGGTCTGAACGCCGAGGACGACAGCGACGAGCCGCTCGCGGTCGAGGAGCGCCGCGCGGACGCGGTGCAGACCCTGGCCGAGCGGCGGGGGGTGCGCTGCGACGTGGTGACCGCCGAGGGCGGCTCCGCGCTGGAGCGGCTCGCCTCGCTGATCGCCGTGCCGGACTTCGCATCGGTCTACCTCGCCCTGGCACACGGCCTGGACCCGATGGCCGTTCCGGCCATCACCGAGATGAAGGAGCTGTCGAACCAGTGAGTGCTAATGGCGGGACGAAGGCGATCGTCGCCGCCCTGCTGGCCAACGTCGGCATCGCCATCACCAAGTTCATCGCGTTCCTGCTGACGGGCTCGTCGTCGATGCTGGCCGAGTCGATCCACTCGGTGGCCGACTCGGGCAACCAGGGTCTGCTGCTGCTCGGCGGCAAGCGGGCCAAGCGGGAGGCGACCCCCCAGCACCCGTTCGGCTACGGCCGTGAGCGGTACATCTACGCGTTCATCGTGTCCATCGTGCTGTTCAGCGTCGGCGGCCTGTTCGCGCTCTACGAGGCGTACCACAAGTGGTCGCACCCGGAGGGCATCACCGAGTGGCAGTGGGTGCCGGTGACCGTGCTGGTGGCGGCGATCATCATGGAGTCTTTCTCCTTCCGGACCGCGATCGTGGAGTCCAACCGGATCCGGGGCAACCAGTCCTGGGTGCATTTCGTACGCCGGGCCAAGGCCCCCGAGCTGCCGGTCGTGCTCCTGGAGGACCTGGGCGCGCTGGTCGGTCTCGTCTTCGCCCTCTTCGGCGTCAGCCTTACGCTGATCACCGGCAACGGCGAGTGGGACGCGATCGGCACCGCGATGATCGGTGTCCTGCTGGTCGTCATCGCGATCATCCTCGCCATCGAGACCAAGAGCCTGCTGCTGGGCGAGGGCGCCGAGGCGCACGACGTGGCTGCGATCGAGAAGGCCGTCACGGACGGCCCGGAGGTCGAGCGGATCATCCACATGAAGACGCTCTACCTCGGTCCCGAGGAGCTGATGGTGGCCGCGAAGATCGGCGTGCCGGCCTGCGACAGCGCCGAGGAGCTGGCCCGGGGCATCAACGCCGTCGAGGCCCGGATCCGGGCCGCCGTCCCGGCCGCGCGGGTCATCTACCTGGAGCCGGACATCTACAGCGCCGCCGCGGAGCGGGCCGGCAGCGGCAGCGCCGCGACCACCGCGGTGCCGGAGTCCGAGTCGGGCAGGGTGGCCGGGCGGCACGGGAGCTGATTCGTGGAACCGCTGTACGGACCGGTCCGGAACTACGCCTGGGGGTCCCGCTCGGCCATCGCCGAGTTGCAGGGCCGCCCGGTGCCGAGTGACGAGCCGGAGGCCGAGCTGTGGCTGGGCGCCCATCCGGGCGCCCCGGCCACGGTCGACCGCGGCGGCGGCCGGGTGGCGTTGACCGACCTGCTGCTCGCCGAGCCGGGGCACTGGCTCGGCGAGCAGGTGGTCGGCCGTTTCGGCACCCGGCTGCCGTTCCTGCTCAAGGTGCTCGCCGCGGACGCGCCGCTGAGCCTCCAGGCCCACCCCGATCCGGAGCAGGCCCGCGCCGGACACGCCGCGGACGCGGACCGGCCGCATGCCGAACGCAACTACGTCGACCCGCACCACAAGCCGGAGCTGCTCGTCGCGCTGTCGCCGATGGAGGCGCTCTGCGGCTTCCGGGAGCCGGGGGAGGCGGCGGCGGTGCTCGCCGCGTTCGGCGTACCGGCGTTGGAGCCGGTCGTGGCCGCGCTGCGCACCGGTACGGCGGGCCTGCGTGACGCCGTACGCCTGCTGCTGACCTGGCCCGCCGAGGAGCGGGACAGGCTGGTGAAGGCTGTGGCGTCCGCGCCGGTCGCCGGTCCGGACGCCGCGCTGGCCGCGGAGCTGGCGGCCGCCTATCCCGCCGATCCCGGCGTGCTGGTGGCGTTGTTGCTCAACCGGGTACGCCTGGTGCGCGGCGAGGCGATCTGGATGCCCGCCGGGAACCTGCACGCCTACCTGCGTGGGACCGGTGTGGAGATCATGGCGGCCAGCGACAACGTGCTGCGCGGCGGGTTGACCCCGAAGCGGATCGACGTGGACGAGCTGCTGCGGGTGCTGCGGTTCGAGGTGCTCCACGACCCGGTGGTGCGGCCCCGGCCGGTGGTGCCGGGGGTGGTCTGCTGGCCGGTGCCGGTGGACGACTTCGCGCTGCACCGGGTGACGGTGGGCAGCGAGCTGCCCGAGGTGACACTGTCGCCGCCCGGGCCCCGGGTGGTGCTGTGCTGCACCGGCACGGTCACCGTCGACGACGGGGCGGGCGCGGTGTCGCTGGTGCCCGGACATGCCGCGGTCGGCGCCGCCGCCGGGGGGCCGCTGCGCTTCGTCGGCGCCGGTGAGGCGTACCTCGCCACCTGCGGCTCCTCCTGACGATCATGCCCGCTCGACACGCCGGCCCCGCGCTCACCCCCGCCAAGTCCGACTTTTCGGAAATGACTTGACGCGAGTTCAGCACAGTGTGACTCTATGAGTGCGCAGCGTTATCGCGACGACGGTCTCGAGAGCGCGCGGGGGAACCAAACCGGGGGGATGCACGGGGCGGCGGCCGATGGACGGGAACTCCGTCCACCACCGACCGCCCCGTGCGCTGTCCACGTACCGGACATCCGTCCGTCGGCGCGCGAGCGTAAGGTGGATGGTTGCGCTGCACATCGTCCGACAGGAGCTTCCATGACCAGCACCCTCCCGGCGTCCGCCAGCGGTACGCCCGAGGTCCGGCCGAGCACTCTCGCCGAGGGCGACTACAAGGTGGCGGATCTGTCGCTCGCCGAGTTCGGCCGTAAGGAGATCCGGCTCGCCGAGCACGAGATGCCCGGCCTGATGGCGATCCGTCGTGAGTTCGCCGACGCTCAGCCCCTCGCCGGTGCGCGGATCACCGGTTCGCTGCACATGACCATCCAGACCGCCGTGCTGATCGAGACCCTGGTCGCGTTGGGCGCGCAGGTGCGATGGGCGTCCTGCAACATCTTCTCCACCCAGGACCACGCCGCCGCCGCGGTCGTCGTCGGCGCCGACGGCACCCCCGACGCCCCGGCCGGTGTGCCGGTGTACGCGTGGAAGGGCGAGAGCCTCGAGGAGTACTGGTGGTGCACCGAGCGGGTGCTCGACTGGCCCGACGGGCAGGGCCCGAACATGATCCTCGACGACGGCGGTGACGCCACCCTGCTCGTGCACAAGGGCGTGGAGTTCGAGAAGGCCGGCGTCGTGCCGCCGGTGGAGTCCGCCGACTCCGAGGAGTACGCGGTCATCCTGGGCGTCCTACAGCGCTCCCTGGCCGAGGACGGCCAGCGCTGGACGCGGATCGCCTCGACCATCAAGGGCGTGACCGAGGAGACCACCACCGGCGTGCACCGGCTCTACGAGATGCACCGGGCCGGCACGCTGCTGTTCCCGGCGATCAACGTCAACGACTCGGTGACGAAGAGCAAGTTCGACAACAAGTACGGCTGCCGCCACTCGCTCATCGACGGCATCAACCGGGCCACCGACGTGCTGATCGGCGGCAAGATGGCCGTCGTGCTCGGCTACGGCGACGTGGGCAAGGGCTGCGCTGAGTCGCTGCGTGGCCAGGGCGCCCGGGTCGTCGTGACCGAGGTCGACCCGATCTGCGCCCTCCAGGCGGCGATGGACGGCTACCAGGTCGCCACCCTGGACGACGTGGTCGAGACCGCCGACATCTTCATCACCGCGACCGGCTGCTTCGACGTCATCACCAACGAGCACATGGCGCGGATGAAGCACCAGGCCATCGTCGGCAACATCGGCCACTTCGACAACGAGATCGACATGGCCGGCCTGGCCAAGCGCGGCGACGTGACCCGGGAGAACATCAAGCCGCAGGTGGACCTGTGGAAGTTCGACGACGGCCACGCGATCATCGTGCTGTCCGAGGGTCGCCTGCTGAACCTGGGCAACGCCACCGGCCACCCGAGCTTCGTGATGTCGAACTCGTTCGCCAACCAGACGATCGCCCAGATCGAGCTGTACACGAAGACCGACGAGTACCCGACCGGCGTGTACGTGCTGCCCAAGGCTCTGGACGAGAAGGTCGCCCGCCTGCACCTGGCCGCCCTCGGCGCCAGGCTGACCGAGCTGACCAAGGAGCAGGCCGCCTACCTCGGCGTCGCCGTGGAGGGCCCGTTCAAGCCGGAGCACTACCGCTACTGATCCCGCACGACGTCAACCGGGCCGCCGCTGTCACCAGCGGCGGCCCGCTGTCGTGTGTGGTCGTCGCGGCGGGGTCGCCGGCCGGGCACGGTCAGTCGGAGCGGGGACGTCGCCCGGTCGGTCGGACCCAGGTCCAGACGCACCAGGCGAGCCAGGCAAGGGACACCGCCGCGGCGAGCGTCCGCAGCCGGAGCGCGCTGAGCAGCAGCACCACCGCGAGGACGGCCAGCCACGGCCCGAACGCCCTCACGCCCGCCACCGTCGGCGTACGAGCCGGCGGACCAGCGGCGGGGCGATCCACGACCACACGCAGAAAAGGAACCAGGACAGGGCGAACAGGCCCGCGAGCAGGTCCAGACCGGCCAGGTTGAGCAGGACGATGACCGCGACCGCGACGAGCCAGGTGCGGAACACGCCGAACCGGTGCAGCGGGCGCAGCGGCACCAGCAGCGGGTGGGCGTGCACCCGGGACTCCCAGGCCGCCTCGGCGTAGTCGGCGTCGGTGGGGTCGTGCGCCACCGCCTGGCGGAAGGAGCGGTGGGCGGTGCCCATCCGGCCGCGCAGGGCGGCGGCGTGACCGTGCAGCGCCAGGGCCACCGGGTGCGTCGGCCACGCCGCGAGGAACTCCTCCGCGACGGTCTCCGCCGCCCGGTCGTCGCCCCGGGCGTACGCGAGCTGGAAGCGCGAGGCGTAGACCGACGGGAGGTCCGGGACGATCGCCGCCGCGCGGGCGACGAGCTTCTCGGCCTTGTCGGTCTGGCCGACGGCGGTGCAGAGGTCGGCGTACTGGCAGAGCAGCCAGGGGTTGTTCGGCGTGCGGGCGAGCGCATCGAGCAGCGCCCGTTCGGCGTCGGCGTACGCCCCGCGGTGCCGCAGCGCCAGGCCCAGCCGGCCGAGCAGCTCCGCGTCCGGGCCGGCCTCGGCCAGACCCTGTCGCGCGACGGCGACGACGTCGTCCCAGCGGTCGAGGTCGGTCAGCGCGGCGGCCCGCAGCCGGAACGCGGCGACCTCGGTGGACAGCCCGGCGGGGAGGCGGCCCAGCTCCTCCAGCGCCTGCTCGGGCCGGTTCACCTCGAGGAGGTGGGCGACGCGCGCAAACTGGTCGTGGGCGGTGCTCATGCCGCCATCAGCGCCCCGATCAGGACCGCCTCGGCGAGGCCGCACACCAGCACCGCGGCGATGCCCGGCCCCCACAGCGACGCCGGCTCCCCACCGCGCAGCTCGTACGCGCGGAACGGCCGCTTCTGGACGGCGGCGACGGCCGCCCAGACCAGTCCGCCGGCCAGTGCGCCGATCAGCCGGCTGGGGCGCCCACTGTCCGCGTCGAAGAGCGCGAGGCTGACACCCACCCGCGCGACCAGGCCGGCCAGCCCGGCGGCGAGCACGGTCAGCAGCGCCGACCGGGGCAGGCCCAGGCGTCGACCGTTGAGCGCGGCCAGCACGGTGACCGCGGTGGGGCCGCCGAAGACCGCCGGGTAGAGCAGGGACTGGACCCGCCACGGCGGGCGGGCGGGCTGGTACGGCGGTGGGGCGATGGTGGGGGTGAAGAGGTCGTCGGCCACGCGCGGTCCTGTCAGGCGGTGTCGGGGGCGTGCCGGATCCTGCCACAGCGGCGTGCTGCCGTGGGGATCCACGTGACGGCTCCCGCGAACCGGAGGAAGCCGGTCAGCGCCGGTCGGCGACCTCGGGGCGTACCGACGGAAGGCCGGGGGTGGCCGCGCGCGGCGCCGGTGGGCCGGCGGGTGTGGCCGGGCGGACGGGACCGGCGGTGGTGACGGCCGGGGCGGTGGTGACCTCGGGGGCGGGCACCGCCGGCCCCGGGGTCAGCTCCGGCCACAGGGTGGCCGCGACCGCCCGGCCACGACCGAGCCGGTGCCCGTCGCGGCGGTGCCGCTCCCCGAGGACCGCCGCCAGGTAGACGGTCTCGGACATCCCCGCCGGGGGCAGCGGCGTGACCACCGCCGCGACCTCCGTCCAGAGGCCGTGCGCCAGCCGCGTCCGCGCCGGCTCCGCGAACTGGTGTACGCGGGCCAGGTACTGCCGCGCGGCCAGCGCCAGGCCGTCGTCCAGCCGGCTCAGGTCCGCCGTGTACGCCCACCCGACCAGCGCCGGCACCGCGGTGGGGACCGGCCGCCAGGGCGTCGCGGTACGGGTGTGCACCACGAGCGTCCCCGCCACCAGGTCACCGAGACGGCGGCCCCGGCGGTCGCTCAGCATCACCGTCACCCCGGCCACCCAGCTCAGCAGGGGCAGCACCAGCCCCGGCCACTCCACGGCGACGCCGACCAGGGCCCGGGTCAGCGACTGCCGTACGCCCACCGGCGCGCCGTCCACGCTGACCACCCGCAACCCGACGGCCACCTTGCCCACCGTCCGTCCCTGGTTGAACCGCTCGCACAGCACCGGGTAGCCGACCAGCACGACGACCAGGCCGACCGTGCCGAGGCCACCGGCCAGCGCGCCGTCGACCAGGCCGACGGGCAGCACGGTGAACGCCAGCCCCGCCACCATCGACAGCGCGAGGGCGACGGCCAACTGGACCGGTACGTCGATCAGGAGCGCGAGGACCCGGGAACCGAGCCGCGCGGCACGCACGTCGAGCTCCACGGCCTCCCCGCTGACCAGCCCGGCGTCGCCCCACGAGGTGGGCCGGGCCGGGGGACGCGGTGGGGTGGTCACCCGGACAGTGAACACTATGATCGCCCGGACGGGGGTGAGCAGTGGATCTGGACGCGTACGTCGCGGAGCACGGCGGCGAGTGGCGGCGGCTGGAGGTACTCACCGGCCGCGCCCGGCTCGACGCCGGGGAGATCG
The DNA here is from genome assembly GCF_040656655.1 of Micromonospora sp. NPDC049799. Taxonomy (NCBI): domain Bacteria; kingdom Bacillati; phylum Actinomycetota; class Actinomycetes; order Micromonosporales; family Micromonosporaceae; genus Micromonospora; species Micromonospora sp. NPDC049799. The sequence goes on along the minus strand of NZ_JBFAMU010000207.1, from coordinate 984 downwards.
ACGAGCTGATCGCCCTCTACCAGCGGGCCACCACCCAGCTCTCGGTGCTGCGCAGCCGCTGCCCCGACCCGGCCCTGGTCGGCCAGCTCTCCCAGGTGGTGCTGCGGGCCCGGTCCCGGCTCACCGACCGCCGCCGGCCGTCCTGGGCCGCGGTCGCGCGGTTCGCGACCGTCGGCTTCCCGTCGGCCGTCTACCGCGCCTGGCCGTGGTGGTGCGGCGTGGCGACCGGGTTCAGCCTGCTCAGCTTCTTCCTCATGGGCTACGTCGCCGGCAACCCGGACACCGCGTCGGCCTTCATCGGCGAGGAGGCGGCGGCGGATCTGGTCGACTCGGGCTTCGCCGGCTACTACACCGAGTTCGCGGCGCCGACCTTCGCGTTCCACCTGTGGACGCACAACGCCTGGCTGGCCGCGCAGTGCCTGGCCGCCGGCGTGCTGATCGTCCCGGTGCTCTACCTGCTCTGGCAGAACGCGCTCAACATCGCCGTGGTCGGCGGGGTGATGGTCGCCTACGGCCGCTCGGACGTCTTTTTCGGCCTGATCACCCCGCACGGCCTGCTGGAGCTGACCGGGGTGTTCGTGGCCGCCGGGGTGGGCCTGCGGACGGGCTGGGCGTGGATCTCGCCGCCGGCCGACCTGACCCGGGGGCAGGCGGTCGCCCGGGCGGGCCGCGAGGCGGTCCTGGTCGCCCTGGGGCTGGTCGGGGTGTTCGCCGTCGCCGCCGGCATCGAGGCCTTCGTGACCCCGGCGCCCCTCCCGGTCCCGTTCCGGGTGGCCGTCGGCGCCGCGGTCTGGCTGGCCTTCCTGGCGTACGTGGTGCTCCTCGGCCGCTGCGGCACCGTGACCGGGGACGCGGTCAGAGGCGGCCCTGGGACTTGAGCCGCAGGTAGGCGTCGGCGACCGCGGGGGCCAGGTGGCCGGCGGGAGCGTCGACGACCGTCACGCCGTGCCGGGCCAGTGCCGCCCGCACCCGGTCCCGCTCGGC
>NZ_JBFAMU010000206.1:0-8584 GCF_040656655.1 Micromonospora sp. NPDC049799 | reverse complement strand
GTCGCCCAGCGCGGTCACCGCGACGGTCAGGGTCGGGCTGGCGGACATGTCCCCGCCCACCACGCTCGCGCCGACCGTGGCCGCCTCGGCCGCCAGCCCGTCGGCGAGTTCCTCGGCCCAGCCGGTGTCCAGGTCCGGCGGCATGCAGAGGGCGACCAGCAGCGCCGTCGGCTGCGCACCCATCGCCGCCACGTCGGCGAGGTTCGCGGCCGCCGCCCGGTGGCCGACGTCACCCGCCGACGACCAGTCCCGCCGGAAGTGCCGTCCCTCCACCAGCACGTCGGTCGAGGCGACCACCCGTGCGTCCGGTGCGGCCACCACCGCCCCGTCGTCGCCCGGACCGAGCAGAACGGTCGATCCGTACGACAACCGGGCGGTCACCCGGTCGATCAGGCCGAACTCCCCGACCCTGGCGACATCCACGCCGCGCTCGCTCACCGCTTCTCCTCGACCACCGATAGGGATCAGACCTGGTCCGTAAGGTACTTTCTCCCTTCGGGCCGCCCCACGGCGGCGACGGACGGAGGTCTTGTCGTGGTTCAGGCGTACATCCTCATCCAGACAGAGGTCGGCCGGGCACGTGACGTGGCCGGCGAGATCGCGGACATTCCCGGCGTGGTCCGCGTCGACGCCGTCACCGGGCCGTACGACGTGGTCGTGCTCACCGAGGCGAACACGGTCGACGAGCTCGGCAAACTCATCGTCAGCAAGGTGCAGATGGTGCCCGGCATCACGCGCACCCTCACGTGTTCGGTGGTGCGCCTGTAAGTGGACAAGATCACTGACTCCCCCGTGACCGAGAACGATCGGGCCGCTGCCGGCCCGGAAGCGCCGGAACGACCGGCCCCGGACCCCACGACCCGCCGCGCCGCGCTGATCGCGACGGCGGTCGCCCTGCCGATCACGCTGCTGGTGGCGTTCCTCGCGCTGACCGCACTCGCGCCGGACGAGCCGGCCGCCGACCCCAGCCCCAGCGCGTCGGCCCCCCGGGCGCAGTCCACCGCCCCGGTGGAGATGGCGGCCCCGGCGCTGGCCGAACGCCCCGCCATCGTCTGCCGGGCCCTGCTCTCCCAGCTCCCGGACACCGTGCGGGACCTGCCGCAGCGCCCGGTCACCGCCGGCCCGGAACAGAACGCCGCGTACGGCGACCCGGCACTGACCCTCTCCTGCGGGGGTGCCGAGCCGACCGTCGGCCCGACCGACGACGTGTGGACCGTCAACAAGGTCTGCTGGTACGCCACCGAGGAGCCCGACGCGACGGTGCTCACCACCGTCGACCGGGAGACGGCCGTCTCCGTCCGGGTGCCGCGCACCTACGAACAGCCGTTGCAGTGGGTCTCCGGCATCTCGGACACCATCGTCGCCTCGGTCCCCTCCGCCGACCCGATCCCCTCCGGCTGCAAGGGCTGACCCGCACCCGGGCGGTGCGGGCGACAGTTTCGGGGAAGATGCGCACTCCGCTTGGGCGGAGGGGACATCTTCCCCGAAGTTGTGCGGATCAACGGCACGCGCCGCGCGTCAGTGCAGGCCGGTGCCGCGGTGCAGGGCAGTGCGGATGAGGCGGTTGACCAGCTTCGGGTACTCCAGGCCGCTCGCCGCCCACATGCGGGGGAACATCGAACTCGGCGTGAAGCCGGGCATCGTGTTGATCTCGTTGAGGTAGACGTCCAGCTCCGGGGTCACGAAGAAGTCGACCCGGGCCAGGCCGGCGCAGTCCAGGGCGGTGAAGGCCCGCACCGCGTACTCCTGGACCTGGCGGGTCACCCGGTCCGGCAGGCCGGCCGGGATGTCGTACTCGCAGGCGGACTCCGAGTCGATGTACTTCGCCTCGAAGTCGTAGAAGTCGTAGTCGCCGACCACCCGAACCTCGGCGAGCACCGACGCCTCGGGCGCCCCGCCGGCCTCGCCCTCCAGCACGCCGCACTCGATCTCGCGCCCCACGACCGCACCCTCGACGAGCACCTTCGGGTCGATCTGCCGCGCGGTGGCGACCGCCTCGTCGAGGTCGGCCCAGTCGCTGACCTTGGTGATGCCGAACGACGAGCCGGCCCGGGAGGGCTTGACGAAGACGGGCAGGCCGAGGCGCTGCTTGTCCTCCTCGCTCAGCGTCATCCCGTTGCGCAGCACCGCGTACGGGCCGACCGGGATCCCCTCGGCGGCGCAGAGCTTCTTGGTGAACTCCTTGTCCATCGCGGCGGCCGACGCGAACACGTTCGCCCCGACGTACGGGATGCCGGCCATCTCCAGCATGCCCTGGATGGTGCCGTCCTCGCCGTACGCGCCGTGCAGCACGGGGAAGACCACGTCGACGTCGGCGAGCGCGCGGGGCCCCTCGGTCGGGTCGAGCACCATCAGGCCGTTGCCGGTGGGGTCGGCGCGCAGCACGATGTCGGTGCCGGACGTGGCGGTGATCTCCGGGAGACGGCGGTCCTGGATCGCCAGCTGGCCCGGTTCGCCGCTGGTCAGCACCCACTGGCCGGCCCGGGTGATGCCCACCGGCACCACCTCGAACTCGTCGGGGTCCAGCGCGCCGAGCACGCTGCCGGCGCTGACGCACGAGATGCCGTGCTCCGGGCTGCGGCCGCCGAAGACGATCGCCACGCGGGTCCTGCCTGGGGTGGTCACTGGGTCACCTCTCGTACGCGAGTCTCTCGCTCGTACGCGCTCACCCGGTTGACCTTACTGTGCGTGGCCAGCGTCGGCGGCCGATACCCGGGCACACAAGCGGCAGCCCGGCAACCGGTCAACGAACGGTATACGGTGCGTCACGGGCGTCGCGGGTCACCGGGGCGCGGGGAGGGCTATTACGCTGCTCGTCCTATGAGCCCCGATCCTCTCATCGCCTCGCTGACGGCGGCCCTCGACAGCCGCCCGGACGACCTGCCGCTCCGTCTCCACCTCGCCACGCTGCTGCTGGACGCGGGCCGGCCCTCCGAGGCGATCGCCCAGATCGGGCAGGCACTCGCCCGGGACCCGGGCAGCGACGCGGCGCAGGCGCTCATGCAGCGGGCTCTGGGCGGTGGGACCGTACCGCCGGCTGCGACGCCGCCCCCGGCGGACCCGAGGCCGCCCGCGCAGCGACCGGGGCCCGCCGGTCCGACCGCGACCGCCGGGCCGGATCCGCTCGCCGCCTACGAGCAGGAACTGGCCGATGTCGTGCCGCCGCGCTTCGCCCGCGCGGGCGACGAGCAGGAGCCGGTGACCGGCGAGGGCGACCGGGTGTACGACGTGGAGGTCTCCGGGATACGACTGGCCGACGTGGGCGGCATGGCGGCGGTCAAGGAGCGGCTGGAGCTGGCCTTCCTCGGCCCGCTGCGCAACCCGGAGCTGCGCCGGATGTACGGCAAGAGCCTGCGCGGCGGCCTGATGCTCTACGGCCCGCCGGGCTGCGGCAAGACGTTCCTGGCCCGGGCGGTGGCCGGCGAGATGGGCGCGAAGTTCATCTCGCTGTCCATCGTGGACGTGCTGGACATGTGGATGGGCAACTCGGAGCGCAACCTGCACGAGCTGTTCGAGGCGGCCCGCCGCAACGCACCCTGCGTGCTCTTCCTCGACGAGGTCGACGCGCTCGGTCACAAGCGCTCGCAGGTCGGCTCCAGCTCGATGCGGACGCTCGGCAACCAGCTGCTGGCCGAGCTGGACGGCATGGAGGGCAGCAACGAGGGCGTCTTCGTGCTGGCGGCGACCAACACCCCGTGGGACGTGGACCCGGCGCTGCGCCGCCCCGGGCGCCTCGACCGGGTGGTGCTGGTGCTGCCGCCGGACGCCGAGGCCCGTGGCTCGATCCTCGAGTACCACCTGCGGGAGCGGCCGATCGCCAACATCGACCTGCGGAAGGTCGTCGCCGCGACCGAGGACTACTCCGGCGCGGACCTGGCCCACCTGTGCGAGACGGCGGCCGAGTTCGCGATGGCCGACTCGGTCCGCACCGGCGAGGTGCGGATGATCGAGCAGCGGGACCTGGAGCGGGCGCTGAAGGAGGTGCGGCCGTCCACCCGTCCGTGGATGGCGACCGCCCGCAACGTGGCCATGTTCGCCAACGAGGGTGGCGTCTACGACGACCTGGTGGCGTACCTGAAGCGGCGCAAGCTGCTCTGAGGCGGACCGGGAGGCCCCCGGCGAGGTCATCGGGCCACGCCGTCGCCGGGGGCCGGTCTCATCCGGTGCGTCGCCGGCCGATGGCGATCACCTTCACCCGCTGCCGCCCGGCCCGCACCATGCCGAGGGCCATGAACGCGCCGGCGATCCGGTCGGCGGCCTCGCGACTGCTCGCGCCGACGACCTGACGCCGGCGTTCCGGTGTGGTGCGCTCGTCACGCCCGCCGCCGTCGCTCGTGCGGACGTCCGTGAGCACCACCAGGAACCGCGTGAGCGTCGAGCCGCCGCCCGCCCGGTCGGTGCGGTGCTGCTGACCAGTACGCACGTCGAGTCCCTTCCGGCTGGCGCCCAACGGGCGAGGCACGCGGTGATCGGGTACGGGGGAGAAACCCGATCACCGCGCGCCCCATCCCCTCCGGTCTCCCACCACCACCGTCGCCACGACAACCGGCGGTGAGGACGCCATGACAGATTGGCATCATCACACCCGTGAATGCAACTCTCATCGACGTTCTCTCATGTACACGTTCCCGGAAACATGCAACCATCGATGCATGGCTCCGAAGACCGCCCGGGCCCGCCGGCTCGGCATCGCCCTGCGCGCCCACCGGGAGGCCGCCGGCCTCACCCTGGAGGCCGCCGCGGACGAGATCAACAGCACCCGCAGCACCCTGTCCCGCTACGAGAACGCGCAGACTTTGGTCAACCCGGCGACCGTGCGCGCCCTGCTCACCCTCTACGGGGTCGGCGGCGACGAGGTCGCGGCGGCGGTGCAACTCGCCAAGGACGCGCGTAAGCCCGGCTGGTGGGTGTCGTACTCGTACCTGCTCGACCGCCGCACCATCGACTTCATCGCGCTGGAGGCCGAGGCGACCGGGATCGCCAACTTCGAGCCGTCCGTGGTGCCCGGGCTCCTCCAGACCGCCGACTACGTCCGGGGCGTGATGCGCGGCGGCCCGCACACCCTCGGCGACGACCAGGTCGAGCAGCGGGTCCAGCTACGGCTGGACCGGCAGCAGCGGCTCACCGGGGACGACCCGCCCATCCTCGACGCGATCCTCGACGAGGCCGCGCTGCTCCGGCCGGTGGGTGACCGCTCGGTGATGCAGGGCCAGTTGCGCCACCTGCTCAAGGTGGGTGAGCTGCCGAACATCACCGTGCAGGTCATCCCCCTGTCCGCCGGCTACCACCGGGGCACCCGGGGTTCGCTGCACATCCTGGAGTTCGCCGACCCGGAGGACCCGATCATCGCCTCCGTGGAGACCGTTGCCGGCCAGATGGTCCTCGACCGGCCGGGCGACCTGCGTACCTGCACCAAGATCATGGAGCACCTGCGGACCGTGGCGCTGAGCCCGGCGGACAGCCGGGACCAGCTCCTCCAACTGCTGAAGGGACGGTAGACAGATGACCACGACGACGGGCGCGGAACCGGCGCGGGCCGACTGGCGCAAGAGCAGTCACAGCGGGGACGAGGGAGCGTGCGTGGAGGTGGCCCGGCTGCCGCGGACCGTCGGGGTCCGCGACTCCAAGGACGCGGCCGGCCCCGTCCTGCTCTTCCCACCGGACGCCTGGGCGGCGTTCGCCGCCGCACCTCCCCGGGCCTGGACCGCGCGGGTGAGCGGTGTCGCCGAGCAGCCGAAGGCCGAGCCGGCCCAGCCCGAACACGTCCGCCCGGGTGTCCACGACCGCCAGCGGGTCGTCCTGCTCGGGGGCCATGTAGCCGGGTGTCCCCGCCCGGGCGGTCAGCCCGGACGCGGCGGCGAGCGCCTTGGCCAGCCCGAGATCGGCGACGAGGACCTGCTCCCCCTCCGGGCCGGATCGGAAGAGGATGTTGCCGGGGGTGAGGTCGCGGTGCACCACGCCGTGCCGGTGCAGCACCGCGACCCCGGCGGCGATCTCGTCGAGCAGCGCCACGGCGGACTCCACCGGCAGCGGACCGTGCGCCAGCCGGTCCCGCAGGCTGCCGCCGTCCGCCCAGGCCAGTACGGAGTACGGACGGCCGTCGGCCAACTCGCCCACCGCGTGCACCCGGATCAGCCGCTCGTGCTCCAGCCGCCGCAGCAGCCGGGCCTCGTCGAGGAACCTCTCCCGGACCCGCAGGTCGTGACTCCAGTTCTCGGCCAGCACCTTGATCGCCACCCGGGCGTCGAGGACCGGGTCGTACGCGAGCCAGACGGTGGCGAACGAGCCCGCCCCGAGCAGCCGCTCCACGCGGTAGGAGCCGATCAGCGCCGGTGCGGTCATCGCATCACCTCCGGATCGGCGGCGTCCCGGCCGGCGTCCCCGCTCGACGGTAACCGTCCCGCCACGTGGCGGCACTCCCCCGGTCCGGGTCGTCGGCCCGGATCGGTCGGGAACCCGACGAACCGGAACCGCCGCGCCGGAGACCAACAGGACAGGAGAACCACACACCAGAGGAGACCCGTCATGAACCGTCTCTCGTCCACCGTCCTCACCGGCGTCCTGGCCCTCACCGCCGTCCTTCCGGTGACCGTCGCCTCCCCGGCCGTCGCCAGCGTCAGGGGCGCCGCCGTCACGGCCACCCCGGCGGAGTTCCCCGCCACCCGGATCACCGCGCCGGTCACCGGCCGGGCCGCCGACCAGCACGCCCACCCGGAGGTCCTGAGCGTCCGTGGCGCCGGCCCGTTCCGGATCGGCGCCCGGCTGGACCGGCTCTCGGCGGCCGGCCTGATCGGCTGGGTCGCGCCCGGTTGCACCGGCGTGGTCCACGCCGGCGTCACCGGGGACTGGGCCGGGGTGATCCTGCTGGCCTTCCGAAACGGCCGGCTGGTGGAGGTCGGCACGGCCACCGTGCCGCCCCGCTCCCCCGCCGGGGCGTCCGTCGGCATGTCCTTCGACCAACTGGAGGAGATCTACGGTCCGCGCGGCTCACTGATCTGGAACGACGCCGGCGACGAGTCGGCGTACCTGGTCCGGTTCGGCAGCCGGGTGGAGCTGTTCACCGGTCACCCGATCCGGTCCGGTGTCGGCTACTTCCAGGTCGGGCCGGCGTCCTTCGTGGAGCGCACCTTCCGGCAGGGCCGCTCCTGCTGACGCGCGGGCGGGAGGTGCGCTCCACCTCCCGCCCACATTGTTGGTCCCGCCACGATGATGTAGCGCTAGACAATGGTGTGTGGCGCACAGTATCGTGTGACGCATGGTCAGCGACGACATCCTTCGGACACACCTCCAGGAGCTGCGTCGGGGCACGGTCGTGGTGGCGAGCCTCGTCGCCCTCCGCCGCCCCGACTACGGCTACGCCCTGTTGCAACGCCTGACCGACCACGGCTTCCCGGTGGACGCCAACACCCTCTACCCGCTGCTGCGCCGCCTGGAGGACCAGGGGCTGCTGACCAGCGAGTGGAACACCGAGGAGAGCCGACCGCGCAAGTTCTACCGGACCAGCGCGGAGGGCGCGTCGCTGCTCGACCGGCTCCTCGCCGACCTGTCCGCCGTCCAGACCTCCGTGACCGGCCTCATCGAAGGAGTGGAGCGATGACCTCCCTGACCGACCGTTACGTCGCCGCGACCCTGCGCTCCGTGCCGGCGCAGCGCCGCGACGAGATCGCCACCGAGCTGCGCGCCTCGATCGAGGACATGGTCGAGGGCCGCTCCACCGACGGCCGGCACACCACCACCACCGCCGAGCGTGAGGTGCTCACCGAGCTGGGCGACCCGGCGCAGCTCGCCGCCCGCTACACCGACCGCCGGTTGCAGCTCATCGGCCCGACCTACTACCTGGTGTGGGAGCGGCTGCTCAAGCTGCTGCTCTCCTTCGTCCCCGGCACCGTCGGCACGGTCGTCGGGGTGGTCGAGGCCACCGCCGGCGGCAACCCCGGCGGGGCGATCGGCGTGGGCATCTCGACCGCGTTGACCGTGGCCGTCCACGTCGCGTTCTGGGTCACCCTGGTCTTCGCCGTCGCCGAACGGGTCAACCCCGCGCTGCGACTGCCGGCCTGGAACGTGGACCAGTTGCCGGACGAGCCGGTCGAGCGGGACGTCACCCTGGCCGACGCCTGCGCCTCGATCGTCGCGCTCGCACTGACCCTCGGGTTCCTGGTCTGGCAGCACTTCCAGACGCTGATCCCGGCCGGCGGGGACCGGCTGCCGATCCTCGACCCGGCACTGTGGACGTCCTGGCTGCCGGTCCTGCTCGCGGTCCTCGCCGCCAGCATGGGGCTGGAGTTCGCGAAGTACCGGGCCCGCCGCTGGACCTGGCGCCTGGTCGTCGTCAACGCCGTGCTGGATCTGGCCTTCGCGCTGCCGGTCATCGGGCTGCTGCTCACCGACCGGCTGCTCAACCCGGAATTCGTCCAGCGCTTCGAGTGGCTGCGCGACGGCGGCAACCTGGACACCGTCGCCGGCGGCATCGTGGTCGGGGTCGCCGCCGTGACGATCTGGGACCTGATCGACAGCGTGGTCAAGGCCCGTCGCGCCGCACGCTGACCGCGTACCGCCGCGGCCCGGCACCACGGGGGTGCCGGGC
>NZ_JBFAMU010000205.1:0-8586 GCF_040656655.1 Micromonospora sp. NPDC049799 | reverse complement strand
GCGGACCAACCACGACAACCTGCACGTACGCGGATACAAGGAGGAGGGCACCACCACCACGCCGTTCGACATGGTGATGCTCAACGACCTGGACCGCTTCCACCTGGTCATCGACGTCATCGACCGGGTGCCGGGGCTGGCCGCCCGCGCCGCGCACCTGCGGCAGGACATGGTCGACGCGCGCCAGGAGTGCCGGGACCACACCCGCCGGTACGGCGAGGACGACCCGCGGGTCGCCGAGTGGCGCTGGATCCGGGAGACCGACCCCGACCTGCGAGGTGGACAGTGAGCGGCGAGCAGATCCTGGTCGGCTACGACGGGTCCCCGGACGCCGCGCGGGCGCTGGACTGGGCGCTCGACGAGGCGGGCCGCAGCGGACGGCCGGTCCGGGTGGCGTACGTCTTCGAGTGGCTGACGGTGGCTGGCTGGATCGGCCCCGGGGTGGCCCCCGGAGTCTGGCCGGACGAAGAGGCCCGGCGACAGGTCGAGGAGCTGGTGAGCAGGGCCGCCCGCGACGCGGGGACCACGCACCCGGAGCTGACCGTCACCGGTGAGGTGCTCGACGGGCCACCGGCGCTGGTGCTCCAGGAGGCGTCGGTCGACGCCGGCCTGCTGGTGCTCGGCACGCGCGGGCACGGTGGGTTCGGCGAGCTGCTGGCCGGGTCGACCGCCGTCACGGTGGCCGCCCACGCGCACTGCCCGGTGGTGGTGGTCCGCGACGGGACCAGCGAGCGGTGGACCGGGCCCGTGGCGGTCGGCGTGGACGGCTCGGAGTGCTCCCTGCTCGCGTTGGGCTTCGCGTACGAGCAGGCCGCGGCCCGGCGGGTGCCGCTGCGCGTGGTCCGCGCCTGGCAACTGCCCGCCGGCCGGTGGGCCCCTCCCGACTTCGACCCGGACGCGGCGGTCGCGGAGGCCCGGACCGAGGTGGAGGAGGCGCTGACCCGCTGGCGGGGGGCCTTCCCGAACGTCGAGGTGACCGTGGACGTGGCGGGCGGCAGCGCCTCGTCGCTGCTGGTCGAGGCGAGCCGTGGGGCCGGGCTGGTGGTGGTCGGGACGCGCGGTCGGGGCGGACTGCGCGGCATGCTGCTCGGCTCGGTCAGCCAGCAACTCCTGCACCACGCTCACTGCCCGGTCGCGGTGGTCCGGGAGCGCTGACCGGCCACCGGCCACCGGCCACGGCCCGGCGCGGCCCGGGTGGCCCGGGCGTCGCGGCGTGGTCCGGCGCGGTCACGGCCCGAGGGCGCAGAACGACGACCTGGCGTGTCGCGGGCCGGGGCGACAGTTGTGCGAGCGCGTGATGTCTCACAGACATAAATATGTCTGTGAGACATCACGCGCTCTGCTCTTGTGCCCTCCAGATCGACGGCGCCGGCGCCCTTCAAGTAGACGGCGGCGGAGGCGTGATCGAAGCCGGGCCATGCGGAGGCCGGGCGGTTGGGTCAGCGACCGTCGGTCGGGTTGAGGGAGAAGTAGTCCTCCTCCTCCTGGATCAGGTGCAGACCGAGGACGGCCGCCAGGCCGTAGAGGGTGGCGAGCAGGTCGGTGCGCTGGTCGGGGCGTACCGGACCGTCGCCGGCCTGCGCCAGGTGCGCGCCGATCCGATCCACGAGCCGCCGGACCTCCACGTGCGCCCGGCTCATCGTGGAGGTGGCCTCGGCGCTGCCCAGCGGGTCGGCCAGGGCGGGATAGAGCCGTTGCTCCTCCCCCGCCTCGTGCGGCAGCACCGCCTGCGTCAACCGACGGTGGCTTTCCCGCAGCGCCGGCAGGCACGCCGGGTCCTCCGGCCGGGTGGCCAGCAGGTCGGCCACGTCCCGCAGGCCCACGAGCACGTCCCGTACGCCGCCGTGCTGGTCGGCGTACTCGGTGAGCAGCTCGCGGGTGCGCGGCGGCACGTCCCGGTGCCGCAGCCCACCGGTCAGGGCGCGCAGCGCGTTGAGAATCACGAGCACGTCGATGCCCTCCTGGAGGAAGGCCCCGGCCACCGGAGGCAGCCGGCCGACCGCAGCCACCAGCATCGCCAGCACGGCCAGCCCCATCCCGACGGTCGCGCTCTGCACCGCGATCCGACGGGCGTAGCGGGCGATCTCCACGGCATCGGCGAGGCGGTCGAGGCGGTCGACGGTGAGCACCGCGTCGGCGACGTCCGCCGAGGCGGTCGCCCCGGTCGCGCCCATCGCGACACCGACGTGCGCCTCGGCCAGCGCCGGAGCGTCGTTGACCCCGTCGCCGACCATCACCGTCACCGCCCGGTCCGCCTCCGCGCGGACCCGGGTGACCTTCTCGGCAGGGGAGCAGCGGGCCAGCACGTCGTCCACGCCGACGGTCCGGGCCACCTGGTCGGCGGTGTCCGGCCGGTCGCCGGTGACCATGACGATCCGCCGCAGGCCCGCCTCGCGCAGGCGTCGCACGGTACGCCGGGCGTCGGGGCGTACCGGGTCCTCCAGCAGAACCGCTCCGATCGGCCCGGCGTCGCCGCCGACCCACACCACCGACCGGCCGGCCAGGTCGGCCCGGGAACGAACCCGTCCGGCCCAGTCCGGCAGCTCGCCGTCGAGCTGGCCCACCCGCACCGTCCGGCCGTCCACCAGCCCGCGTACGCCCCGGCCCGGCTCCTCGGTCACGTCGGTCGGCTCGGCCAACGACAGCCCCCGATCGCGGGCCTGCCGCACCAGCGCGCGGGCCAGCACATGCGGGGAGAGCTGCTCCACCGACGCGGCCAGGCGGAGCACCTCGTCACGGTCCCCGCCGGGCGCGGCGACCGTCTCGGCGGCGCGTGGCCGGCCGGCGGTGAGCGTGCCGGTCTTGTCGACCAGCAGGGTGCGGGCCCGGCCGAGCATCTCCAGCGAGGCGCCGTCGCGGACCAGTACCCCGCGCCGGGCCGTCCGGGACAGGCCGGAGACGATCGCGATGGGCGTGGCCAGCAGCAGCGGGCACGGGGTGGCCACCACCAGCACGGCCACCGCCCGGATGAACTCGCCGGAGAGCAGCCAGCCCAGACCGGCGAGGACCAGGGTGAACGGCACGAACGCGGCGGCGTACCGGTCGGCGAGCCGGACCATCGGCGCCTTGCGGGCCGTCGCCTCCTCGGCGAGGCGGACGATGCCCGCGTACGTGCTGGCCGCCGCGTCCCTCGTCGCCCGCATCCCGAACCCGGCCCCGGCGTTGACGACGCCGCTGGCCACCTGCTCCCCCGCCGCCCGGCGCACCAGCCGCGACTCGCCGGTCACCACCGACTCGTCCAGCGTCACCGGCTCGTCGACCCGCCCGTCCACCGGCACCACGTCACCCGGCCCGACCACCAGCCGGTCGCCCACCCCGACCTCGTCCAGGGGCACCACCTCGATGCCCCCGTCCGGGCCGCGCCGGCGCGCGGTCCGCGGGGCGTGCGCGAGCAACGCACGCAGGTCGCGGGTCGCCCTCTGCTGGGCGTACGCCTCAAGCGCCCGGCCGGTGGCGAGCATGACCGCGATGACGGCCCCGGCCAGGTACTCGCGGACGACGAGCGCCCCGACCAGGGCGAGAACCGCGATCACGTCCACGCCGAAGCGACGGCGCCACAGGTCCCGCAGCATCGCCCCGGCGGCGGGCACCAGCGCGGCCACCGTCGCCACGGCCCAGACCACGTCGGCCGGACCGGTGCGCCCGGCCAACCGCAGCACCGCCCCGCCCAGCACCAGCGCGGTCAGCCCGGCGAGCGGCACCCACAGCAGCCGGCGCCCGCGCTCACGCCGTGCCGGCTGCTCCGGCACGCACTCGCGCGGCTCCGCCCCCACCTGCGGATCGTCTCAGTGTCGAGACGCCACCGGGCCGAAATGCCCTGCGGCGCCGGGCCCTGCGGACCGTGCGTCCCCACCGGAGATGTCGCAGGATGGAGCCGCAACCCCGCCCGGGCCACCGGCGGGTACGGCACGATGGGCTTGAACACGGAAAGGTCGTGACGATGAGCCACGAATCCCCGGCGACGGACCGTCCGGTCACCACCGCTCTGGCGGAGGCCGCGGCGACAGCCGGTCACGCCCCCTCGGTGCACAACACGCAGCCATGGCGGTGGACGGTGCTGCCGGACGCGTTGGAGCTGCGGGTGGTCCGCGACCGCCAGCTCACCGCCACCGACCCGGAAGGCCGGCTGCTCGCGCTGAGCTGCGGGGCGGCGCTGCACCACGCCCGGGTCGCGCTCGCCGCCGAGGGCTGGCGGGTGGCGGTCGAGCGGATGCCCGACCCGGCGGACCCGGACCTGCTGGCCCGGTTGACCGGCCCGAGGAGGATCGCCGCCGACCCGGAGGCGATGCGCCTGGTGCAGTGCATGCAGGTGCGGCACACCGACCGGCGGCCGGTCAGCGACGAGCCGGTGCCCACGGCCGCGCTCGGGGAGATCACCTCGGCGGTGGTCGCCGAGGGGGTCCAGTTCCAGCTGCTCAACCGGGACCAGGTCATGGAGCTGGCTGCCGCCGCGTCCCACGCCGCCACCGTCGAGTCGGAGGACCCCCAGCTGCGCGAGGAGCTGGCGTACTGGACCAGCCGATCCGGTGGCGCCGGCCTGCCGCCGGAGGTGCTGCCCGAGTCGGCGCCGCAGACCACCGTGCCGGCCCGTGACTTCGGCCGCTCGGGCAGCCTGCCGGTCGGCCCCGGGCACGACCAGGCGGCGGTGTACGCGATGCTCTACGGCGACGAGGACGAGCCGGACAACTGGCTGCGCGCCGGTGAGGCCCTGTCGGCGGGTTGGCTGGCCGCCACCCGGCTGGGCGTCTCCCTCGTGCCGCTGAGCGGGGTCGTGGAGGTGCCGGGGACCCGGCAGACACTGCGCGGCCTGCTGGCCGGCCTCGGCTTCCCGTACCTGGTGCTGCGGCTGGGGATCGCGGACCCGGCGCACGCCGGCCCGCCGCACACCCCGCGCCTCGACGTCGCGCAGGTGGTCGACACGTCCGCGGTACGGACCGACCGCGCGTAGTCGGGGCCGGTCCCCTCGACGACCGGGCGGTAACATCGCGGCGTGGCCAGCAGCGCACCCAACCCTCGGCACGAGCCCCAGGCGACCCCCTCGCTCGGGTTGAGCCCGCTGTCCCGGGTCCGCCTCGACGAACTGCTCCAGGAGATGCTGGACCGGGTCGGGGAGGTGGTGACCAGCCGCGAGCGGCTGCGCGCCCTGCTCGACGCGGTGGTCGGCATCGGCAGCGACCTGGACCTGCGCAGCACCCTCCAGCGCATCGTGGAGGCGGCGTGCTCGCTGGTGGGCGCCCGCTACGGAGCGCTCGGGGTGGTCGGGCACGACCGGATGCTGTACGACTTCATCACCCACGGCATCGACGCGGAGACGCACGCGCGGATCGGCGACCTACCGCACGGCCGGGGCGTGCTCGGCCTGCTCATCGACGACCCGCGCCCGCTGCGGATGCCCGACATCACCCAGCACCCGAAGTCGTACGGGTTCCCGCCGAACCACCCGCCGATGCACAGCTTCCTGGGTGTGCCGGTGCGGATCCGCGACCAGGTGTTCGGCAACCTCTACCTGGCCGAGAAGCAGGGCGGCGCGCAGTTCACCGAGGACGACGAGGAGATCGTCGTCGCGCTCGCCGCCGCGGCCGGCGTGGCGATCGAGAACGCCCGGCTGTACGCGCTGGCGCACCGGCGGGAGCGCTGGCTCGCCGCCACCGCCGAGATCACCTCGGTGCTGCTCGGCGAGGTGCGCCGCACCGACGCGCTGGCACTGGTGGCCCGGCGGGCCCGGGAGGTCGCCGAGGCGGAGGTGGCGCTGGTGCTGCTCTACGACCCGGAGGCCGACCAGTTCACCGTCGAGGTGGTCGACGGGGCCGGCGAGCAGGCCGCGGCGCTCTCCGGCACCGTGCTGCCGGCGACCCAGACCAGCTTCGCCGCCGCCGTCCGTGACGGTCGGCAGGACCACGCGGAGGACCTGGCCCACGCGGCGCCCTGGCCGGCACTGCTGCACACCGGGCCGGCGGTGATCTCCCCGCTGAACACGGCCGACACCCTGCACGGTGTCCTGGTGATCGCCTACCGCGCGGACCGCGGCGGGGCCACCGACGACGACCTCGCGCTGCTCGGCAGCTTCGCCGGGCAGGCCGCGCTGGCCATGGAGCGGGCGCGGGGGCAGGAGGAGCGGGAGCTGCTGGTGGTCCTGGAGGACCGCGAACGGATCGCCCGCGACCTGCACGACGTGGTCATCCAGCGGCTCTTCGCCACCGGCCTGCAGTTGCAGAGCGCCGTGCCGCTGACCGCGCGCCCCGACGTCGCGAAGCGGATCAACGCGGCGGTCGACGACCTGGACGCCACGATCCGCGACATCCGCCGGACGATCTTCGAGCTGCGTACCCCGATGAGCGCGGCGCTGCGCACCGAGATCCGGGAGGCGGTCGAGGTGGCCGCCGAGTCGCTCGGCTACCGGCCCACCCTGGAACTGGTCGGGCCGGTGGACAGCGCCGTCGGAGAAGAGGTCCGTGCGGACCTCACGGCCGTGCTGCGGGAGGCGCTGTCCAACGCGGTACGGCACGCGCAGGCGCACCACGTCACCGTGGCGGTACGCGTCGAGGCCGGGCACGTCACGGTCACCGTCACCGACGACGGGGTGGGCTGCGACCCGGCCGCCGCCCGGGGTGGCCTGGTCAACCTGCGCGAGCGCGCCGAACGCCACGGCGGGACGTTCGAGGTGCGGGCGGTCGCCCCGCACGGCACCCGCCTGCACTGGTCCGTCCCGCTGGCGGCCTGACCGTCAGGAGGTCTTGCCGAGCAGACGGGTGGCGAGGACCGCGGCCTGCGTACGGCGCTCCAGGCCCAGCTTGGCCAGGACGCTGGAGACGTAGTTCTTCACGGTCTTCTCGGCGAGGAACATCTTCCCGGCGATCTCCCGGTTGGTGAGCCCCTCGGCGACGTACTCCAGGATGCGCCGCTCCTGCTCGGTGAGGGACTTCAGCTCGCGCGGCTGCTCGACGCCGCTGCGGATGCGCTCCAGGACCCGGGTGGTGATCGCCGGGTCGAGCAGCGACTGCCCGGCCGCCACCCGGCGCACGGCGTCGACCAGGTCGGTGCCGCGGATCTGCTTGAGCACGTAGCCCGCCGCGCCGGCCATGATCGCGGCGAAGAGCGCCTCGTCGTCCTCGTACGAGGTGAGGATCAGGCCCTTGATCGAGGAGTCCACGGCCCGGACGTCCCGACACACGTCGATGCCGTTGCCGTCGGGCAGTCGGGCGTCGAGGATCGCCACATCCGGCCGGAGCGCCGGGATGCGGCGTGCGGCCTCCTGGGCCAGGCCGGACTCCCCGACCACCTCGATGTCGCCGCTGCTCTGGAGCAGGTCGGCCAGGCCACGACGGACGACCTCGTGGTCGTCGAGCAGGAACACGCGGATCATCCCTCGTTTCTACCCCCACCGGGCCGCGTAACGCACGGGCCGAAGGTCCCGACCACGCCACACGTCCCGCTCGGACGGGTCCTCCGGCCCTGCCCGCGCGCACCGTCGGTGACGGAATGTGGGGTTGGACCAGCGGGGGGCTGCACGGCCTGCCACGGAAGGAGCATCGCCATGGACACCGGCTTCACCGTCGAGCAGTTGCGGGCTGCCGCGACCGACGCCGTCCGGGCACCGTCGCTGCACAACACGCAACCATGGCGGTTCCGCCTGCGCGAGGGCGGGATCGAGGTGCTGGTCGACCCGTCGCGGCGGCTGCCGGCGACCGACCCGAGCGGCTGGGGCACCCGGATCGGGGCCGGCGCCGCGCTGTTCAACCTGCGGCTCGCCCTGGCCGTGGCCGGTACGCCGGCGACGGTGCGGCTGCGGCCGTACCCGGCCGAGCCGGACGTGGTGGCCCGCCTGGTGCCGGACGTGCCCCGGCGCCCCACCCCGGCGGAGCAGTCCCTGTACGCGGCGGTCCCCCGCCGGTTCAGCAACCGCGCCCCGTTCTGGCCGGACCCGGTGCCCGCCGACGCCCGGTGGCGGCTGGGCGAGGCGGCCCGCGCCGAGCAGTGCTGGTTGGAGCTGCTGATCGGGACGAGCGCGGTGAACGCGTTCGCGGAGATCGCCCGGGGCGCCCACCGGGTGCTGGAGCGGGACCCGGCGTACCGGGCCGAACGGGAGGAGTGGGTCCGCACCGAGCACGCCGTGGACGGCGTCCCGGCCGCGGCGGGCGGCCCGCAGAGCGAGCCGCAGGACCTGTTGCCCTCGCGGGGATTCGGCGGACGGGACCGCGCGCCGGGGCGGGACTTCGAGCCGGAACCGCTGGTGGCGGTGCTCGGCTCGACCGGCAACACGGCCGTCGACCAGGTGGTCGCCGGTCAGGCGTTGCAGCGGGTGCTGCTCACCGCCACCGACGCCGGACTGGCGGTGTCGATGCTCTCCCAGCCGATCGAGGTGCCCGGGGCGCGGGAGCAGCTGCGGCTGTCGCTGGGCCGGTTCGGCACCCCGCAGATGGTGATGCGGATCGGGTACGGCCAGCCCGGCTCGCCGACCCCGCGCCGCCCCGTCGAGGACGTGCTCGACCTGCCGGCCGACGACCAGCTCACCGACGACCCGCTGCTCGGCCCCGGTCAGCAGCAGATCGCGCTCGGGCTGGACCCGGCGGAGATACCCGCCCGCAA
>NZ_JBFAMU010000204.1:0-8620 GCF_040656655.1 Micromonospora sp. NPDC049799 | reverse complement strand
TCCTCCGCCCCGCCCCCCGCTACCCCCACCCCACCCCTCCCCACCCCCTCCCCACCCCCTCCCCCTCCCCCTCCCGCGATCTTGCACTTTCGGTCGCCGCTTCGTCCTTTCTGCCCTTGTTTGACGGGGCAGGAAGTGCATGATCGCGGGGATCGGGGGCGGCGGATGCCGGCACCGGGCGGGTGCGGCAGGATCGACGGCATGGATCTCGGACTGACCGACCGGGTGTACGTCCTGACCGGGGCCTCCCGGGGACTGGGGTTCGCCACCGCGCGCTGCCTCGTGGACGACGGGGCGAAGGTGGTGCTCTCCGCCCGGGACGCCGACGCGGTGGCCGCCGCCGCGCGGGACCTCGGCGGGCCGGAGCACGCCGTGGGGCTCACCGCCGATCTGGTCGACCCGGAGGCACCGGAGCGGCTCGTGGCGGCGGCGCGGCACCACTTCGGCCGGCTCGACGGTGCGCTGGTCTCGGTGGGCGGTCCCCCGGCGGGCACCGCCGCGTCCGTCGACGACGCGCGGTGGCGGGAGTCGTTCGAGACGGTCTTCCTCGGCACCGTCCGCGTCGTACGGACGGTCGCCGGTGTCCTGGCCGAGGGCGACGGCGGCGCGATCGGCCTGGTGCTGTCCACCTCGGCGCGCTCCCCGGTGCCCGGGCTGGGTATCTCCAACGGCCTGCGGCCCGGCCTGGTCGGGATGGCGAAGGACGTCGCCGACGAGTACGGCCCACGGGGCGTACGCGTCGTGGGCCTGTTGCCCGGGCGGATCCGGACCGACCGCAGCGAACAGTTGTTCGCCGCCGCCGCCGACCCCGACCAGGCGCGCGCCGAGGCCGAGGCGGGCATCCCGCTGCGGCGGATCGGCGAGCCGGCGGAGTTCGGCACGGTGGCCGCGTTCGTGCTCTCCCCCGCCGCCGGCTACCTGACCGGGATCACGGTCCCGGTCGACGGTGGCGCACTGCGGAGCCTGTGATGGTCGGGGCGGACCCTGCCCCCGGAAGGCGGAGTCGCGCGGCCGGGGCGTACCCGCGGCCCACCCGCGAGGAGCTGGCCGCGGCGGCGGAGCGGACCCTTACCGACGTGATCGCGCCCGGTCTGGACGTGCTCTTCGTCGGCATCAACCCCGGCCTGTGGTCGGCCGCGACCGGGTGGCACTTCGCCCGCCCCGGCAACCGGTTCTGGCCGGCGCTGCACCGGGGCGGGTTCACGCCCCGGTTGCTGCACCCCAGCGAGCAGGACGAACTTCCCGGGTACGGCGTGGGAGTCACCAACATGGTGGCCCGGGCCAGCGCCCGGGCCGACGAGCTGACCGCCGGTGAGCTGGTCGACGGGGCGCGGATCCTCACCGGAAAGGTGGAGCGGTACCGGCCCCGGTGGGTCGCCGTGGTCGGGGTGACCGCCTACCGCGTCGGGTTCGCCCGGCCGAAGGCGGCCTTCGGCCCGCAGCCGGAGCCGCTCGCCGGTGCCCGGCTCTGGGTCCTGCCGAACCCGAGTGGCCTGAACGCGCACTTCACCCCGGAGACCCTCGGCGCCGCGTTCGGCGAGCTGCGGACGGCAGCCACCGCCGGGTGAGGCGCCCGGGCCGACCGTGTGACCGGTCAGTTGGCCGAGGCCGGCGGCAGGGCGTCGTCCGGGATGTACGAGCGCATCGGCAGCGTCACCGGCTCCGGGCCGGTTGCGTCGGCGTACGGGGTGGGCGAGTCGGCGACCGCGAACTGGGTGCGGTACAGCTCGGCGTAGAGCCCGCCCACCGCGACCAGCTCGTCGTGCCGGCCCCGCTCGACGATTCGCCCCTCGTCGAGCACGAGGATCTGGTCGGCGTCGCGCACCGTGGAGAGCCGGTGTGCGATGACCAACGCGGTGCGACCGGTCAGCGCCACCGAGAGGGCCCGCTGCACCGCCGCCTCGCTCTCCGAGTCGAGGTGGGCGGTCGCCTCGTCGAGGATGACGATCGACGGGGCCTTGAGCAGCAGGCGGGCGATCGCGATGCGCTGCTTCTCGCCGCCGGAGAAGCGGTAGCCCCGCTCGCCGACGGTGGTGTCCAGGCCGTCCGGCAGCGCACGCACCAGGTCGGCGACCTGCGCGCCCGCGAGCGCCGCCCAGATCTCGTCGTCGGTGGCGTCCGGCTTGGCGTAGCGGAGGTTCTCCGCGATCGTCTCGTGGAACAGGTGCGAGTCCTGGGTGACCACGCCGATCTCGTCGCGCAACGAGTCCAACGTGGCGTCCCGTACGTCGACGCCGCCGACCAGCACCTGCCCGTCGGTCACGTCGTAGATCCGGGAGATCAGCATCGACAGCGTCGACTTGCCGGCGCCGGACGGGCCCACCAGGGCGATCATCTGCCCGGGCTCGACGCCGAAGGAGACGCCCTTGAGCACCGGCTCGTTGACCGTACGGTCCAGCGCGGCGACCTCCTCCAGACTGGCGAGGGAGATCTCGGCGGCGCTCGGGTAGCGGAAGAACACGTCGCGGAACTCGACCCGGCCGTTGCCCCGGGGCACCGGCACGGCGTCCGGCCTCTCCTCGATGCCGGGCCGCAGGTCGAGCACCTCGAAGACCCGGTCGAAGGAGACCAGCGCGCTCATCACGTCCACGCGGACGTTGGACAGCGCGGTGAGCGGGCCGTACAGCCGGGTGAGCAGCAGCGCCAGCGTCACCACCGTGCCGGCGCTGACGTTGCCGGTGACCGCGAGCCAGCCGCCGAGGCCGTAGGTGAGCGCCTGGGCCAGCGACGCGACCAGCAGCATCGCGACGAAGAACGTCCGCGAGTACATCGCGGACTGGATGCCGATGTCACGGACCCGCTCGGCCCGGTCGAAGAAGCGGCGGGCCTCGACGTCGGGCCGGCCGAAGAGCTTGACCAGCAGGGCGCCCGCGACGTTGAACCGCTCGGTCATCGTCGCGTTCATCTTCGCGTCGAGGTCGTACGACTCGCGGGTGATCTCGGCGAGCCGCTTGCCGACGCGACGGGCCGGGATGATGAAGATCGGCAGCAGCACCAGCGAGAGGGCGGTGATCTGCCAGGAGAGGGTGAACATCACCGCGGCGGTGAGCACCAGCTGGATGACGTTGCTGACGACCCCGGACAGCGTCGAGGTGAACGCCCGCTGCGCGCCGAGCACGTCGTTGTTGAGCCGGCTGACCAGCGCACCGGTCTGGGTGCGGGTGAAGAACTGCAGCGGCATCCGCTGGACGTGGTCGTAGACGCGGGTGCGCAGGTCGAGGATGATGCCCTCGCCGATGCGGGCCGAATACCACCGTTGGGCCAGTGACAGCAGGGCGTCGGCCACCGCCAGCGCGGCGATGAACAGCGCGAGCCGGACCACCAGCGAGCCGGCCTCGGAGCCGCCCCGGTTGATCCCGTTGATGACGTCACCGGCGAGCACCGGGGTGGCGACACCGATGATCGCGGCCACCACCACCGTCACGAGGAAGACCAGGATGTCG
Organism: Micromonospora sp. NPDC049799; assembly: GCF_040656655.1. Taxonomy (NCBI): domain Bacteria; kingdom Bacillati; phylum Actinomycetota; class Actinomycetes; order Micromonosporales; family Micromonosporaceae; genus Micromonospora; species Micromonospora sp. NPDC049799. The sequence continues at coordinate 5,177 of NZ_JBFAMU010000204.1, read as the reverse complement.
CGGCGGTACGGCTGGGCGAAGGCCACGATCCGCCGGGCGACCCCGCGCTTCAGGCGGTGGGAGGAGATCTCGTCGCGGTTGCGCATCGACCGGAGCATGCTCCAACTGGCCATGCCACCGCCGGACATCGGGTTGGACACACGCACCTCCGGGTGGTCGGGCTGACCGCAGTCGTCAGGTCAATTCTCCCGACCACTGTGACAACCTCGGTCGTAACCCGGATCTTCCCGAACGGTCCTTACTATTCTCCGCGACCGGCCAGATCACGCAGCCGGCGGGTCTGCGCCTCCCGCTCGGCCCGCTGCTGTTCGGCGGCGGACCGACCGGTCGCGCCGGCGATCAGAGCCTTGATCTCCACGACGGCGTCCCGGTTACCGGCCAGCAGGCCGGCGGTGAGATCGCGGACGGCGACGTCCAGCTCCACGGTCGGCACGACCAGGGTGGCCAGGCCGATCCGGTCGGCCTCGGCGGCGTCCATCCGACGGCCGGTCGCGCAGATCTCCAGGGCCCGCGAATAGCCGACGAGGTCGACCAGGCGCTTGGTGCCGGCCAGGTCGGGCACCAGCCCGAGCGTCACCTCGGCCATGGAAAACTTGGCGTCCTCGGCGAGCACACGCAGGTCACAGGCGAGCGCGAGCTGGAAGCCGGCGCCGATGGCGTGCCCCTGCACGGCGGCCACCGAGATGACGTCCGGGCGGTGCAGCCAGGTGAAGCCGGCCTGGAACTCGGCGATCCGGTCGGCGCACTCCTGCTCCGGCAGGGTGGCGAGCTCGGCGAAGGAGCCCGGCCCGGAGGCACCGGCCACCGACAGGTCGAGGCCGGCGGAGAACGCCCGCCCCTCGCCCCGGACGACCACCACGCGTACGTCGCCCGGAAGATCCCGGGAGAACTCGCTCATCGCCCGCCACATCGCCGGGGTCTGGGCATTGAGCACGTCGGGCCGACACAACGTGACCGTTGCGACCGGCCCGTCGCATTCCAGCCGTACCCCGGTCGCCTCGGCGGTCACCGGGCGGCCCGGGGCGCGGCGCTGGTGGACGACGCTGGTGGGCGGGTCACGCCTTCTTGCGGCGCCGGGCGCCGCCGCGCTGCCGCAGCTGCACCCCGGACTCGGTGAGCACCCGGTGGATGAACCCGTAGGATCGTCCGGTCGAGGCCGCGAGCGCCCGGATGCTCTCGCCCGAGGTGTACCGCTTTACCAGGTCCTTGGCGAGCGTCTGACGCTCGGCTCCGACGATCCGGCGACCCTTCTCAGTGCTGGTGGCTGTGCCGGTGGCTGCCATGCTGTGTCCTCACGTCCCAGACTGTGCGGTTCGGATACGGTCCCACCTATTAGACCGTCTCGAACGATCATGCGCCAGATATCAACTCTTCGCCAACCGACACGCTATGCAATGTCAGCTTCCCGATAGCGTGATCCCGCCGACCGGCCCCACCGAGCGCGCCGTCGGCCGTGCGTGCCCCCGGTCCCGCCGGACCGTACGCTCCGCGCATGATCGACCTGCTCGGCACCGCGGCCGGCGCGGCCCTGGTCTTCGCCGCCACCGACATCGACGACATCGTCGTCCTGACGCTGTTCTTCGTCGCCGCCCGCAACACGGGCCGCCCCCGGACCTGGGAGATCGTCGCCGGGCAGTACCTCGGCATCGCCGCGCTCGTCCTGGCCAGCGCGGTCGTCGCGGCCGGGCTGCTGGTGGTCCCCGACCCGTGGACCGGCCTGCTCGGCCTGCTGCCGATCGCGCTCGGCGTCCGCGCGCTGCGGCACTCCGACGACGACGAGGCCCCGGCGGTGGTGACCGGGGCCCTCGGCGTGGCCGGCGTGACGATCGCCAACGGCGCGGACAACGTCGCCGTCTACGTTCCCGTGTTCCGAGCCCTCGGCCCGGCCGACAGCGCGGTCTTCGTGCTCGTGTTCGTCGTACTCGTCGCCCTGTGGTGCGCCGCCGGGGCCTGGCTCGGCGGGCATCCACGGGTGACCCGGGCGGTCGAGAAGGCCGGCCACCGGCTGGTCCCGGCGATCTTCATCGCCATCGGCGTGGTGATCCTGGTCAGCTCGGGCGTGGTCGGCCACCTGCTCGACCGGGCCGGCTGACCGCCCGCGACCGGTGGCCGACGGTCAGGCCAGCTCGACCAGCTCCAGGAGGTCGTCGCTCCAGGCGTCCTCGTCGCCGTCGGGAAGCAGGATGGCCCGGTCCGGCTTGAGCGCCATGACCGCGCCCGGGTCGTGGGTGACCAGCACGATCGCACCGGGGTAGCGGGCGATCGCGTCGAGCACCTGCTCCCGGCTGACCGGGTCGAGGTTGTTCGTGGGCTCGTCGAGCAGCAGGACGTTCGCGCCGGAGCAGACCAGGGTGGCCAGCGCCAGGCGGGTCTTCTCACCACCGGAGAGGACGCCGGCGGGCTTGTCCACGTCCTCGCCGGAGAAGAGGAACGCGCCGAGGATCTTGCGTAGGTCGGTGTCCGTCTGGTCGGAGGCGGCGCTGCGCATGTGCTCCAGGATCGTCCGCTCCACGTCCAGCGTCTCGTGCTCCTGGGCGTAGTAGCCCAGCCGCAGGCCGTGGCCCGGGTGCACCCCGCCGGTGTCCGGCTCCAGCAGGCCACCGAGCATCCGCAGCAGCGTGGTCTTTCCGGCGCCGTTGAGCCCCAGGATCGCCACCCGCGAACCGCGGTCGACCGCGACGTTCACGTCGGTGAAGATCTCCAGCGACCCGTACGACTTCGACAGCCCGGTGGCGGTCAGCGGGGTCTTGCCGCAGGGAGCCGGGTTCGGGAAGCGCACCTTGGCCACCTTGTCGGAGACGCGTACCTCCTCCAGCCCGGAGATCAGCTTCTCGGCCCGACGGGCCATGTTCTGCGCGGCGACCGTCTTGGTGGCCTTGGCCCGCATCTTGTCGGCCTGCGCCATCAGGGCGCCCGCCTTCTTCTCGGCGTTGGCCCGCTCCCGACGGCGGCGGCGCTCGTCGGTCTCGCGGGCCTCCAGGTACGCCTTCCAGCCGAGGTTGTAGACGTCGACCACCGAGCGGGTGGCGTCGAGGAACCAGACCTTGTTGACCACCGACTCCAGCAGCGACCCGTCGTGGGAGATCACGATCAGGCCGCCCTTGTGGTTGGCGAGGAACCCCCGCAACCAGGTGATCGAGTCGGCGTCGAGGTGGTTGGTGGGCTCGTCGAGCAGCAGGATGCCGCCGCCGTTCTCGCCGGCGTCGCGGAACAGGATCCGGGCCAGCTCGATGCGGCGGCGCTGACCGCCGGAGAGGGTGCCGATGGTCTGCGCGAGGGCCCGGTCGGGCAGACCGAGGTTCGCGCAGATGCGGGCGGCCTCCGCCTCGGCGGCGTATCCGCCGAGGGAGGCGAACTGGTCTTCCAGGGCGCCGTAGCGGCGGACCAGCTTGTCGCTGGCGTCCTCGGCGAGCTTGGCCTCGATCTCCTTCATCTGGGCCATGAGCACGTCCAGACCCCGTGCGGAGAGCACCCGGTCCCGGCCGGTGACCTCCAGGTCGCCGGTGCGCGGGTCCTGCGGGAGATAGCCGATGGCGCTGCGGCGGTCGATCTGGCCCGCGTACGGCTGCCCCTCCCCGGCGAGCACCTTGAGCGTGGTGGTCTTGCCGGCGCCATTGCGGCCGACCAGGCCGATCCGGTCGCCCGGCTGTACCCGCAGCGTGGTGTCGGACAGCAGGATACGAGCGCCGGCACGGAGCTCCAGGCCGGTGGCAGTGATCATTTCGACGGACTCGCTCTCGGGGTCTGGAAGGGCTGACTCAGGCACGCGAAAGCGCCGGCGGACGCGGTGGGTCCGTCGGCGCGGGGCGTTTCAGCCTTCGCAGAGCAGCACCCGACAAGTGTACCGGGCGCCGCGGAGTCGCCCCGCCGGATTACCAGCCAAGATCATCGGGTACGGAATCCGTCGTCCGGACCCCGTCCGGTACCGCAACCACCACAACTGGACCACACGGGCGATCGGGGTAGATATGGAGCTGAACGAGAATGCACGGATCGACACCAGTCAGGTGGACGACCGGCGCGGGTCGGGCGGAGGCGGCGGGATGGGCGGGATCCCCATTCCCATCGGAGGCGGGCGTGGCGGCATCGTCGGCATCGTCATCGCCGTGCTGGTGGCCCTCGTCGGCGGCGGCTTCGGCCTGAACGCAGCCACCAACGGCGGCGGTGGTGAGCAGGGCGACAACACGTCGCTGGAGCAGACGTGCGCCGCCGAGGACGCGCTCGAGAAGCTCGAATGCCGCAACACCCTCTACGTCAACTCCATCCAGGCGTACTGGCGCACCGCCCTGCCGCAGGCGTTCGGCGAGCAGTACAAGGCCTCCGACACCGTCTTCTTCAGCCAGGGCGTCAACACCGCCTGCGGCCAGGCCGACTCGGGCGTCGGCCCCTTCTACTGCCCGGCGGACTCGCTGGTCTACATCGACCTCACCTTCTACCGGGTGCTCGCCGACCAGCTCGGCGCCGAGGGCGAGTTCGCGCAGCCGTACGTGCTCGCCCACGAGTACGGCCACCACGTGCAGAATCTGCTCGGCACCAACGAGCAGGTGCGTCGCCAGCAGCAGCGCGACCCGGACAACGCCAACGACCTGTCGGTCCGGCTGGAACTCCAGGCCGACTGCTACGCGGGCGCCTGGGCGAAGAACGCCACCGGAACCGCGGACGAGGGCGGTCAGAAGATCTTCACCAGCATCACCGAACAGGACATCCAGCAGGGCGTCGACACCGCCGAGAAGATCGGCGACGACGCCATCTCCGAGCGGGCGAACCGGCCGGTGAACAAGGACGAGTTCACCCACGGCTCGTCGGCGCAGCGCCGCGACTGGTTCACCCGCGGCTACGACAGCGGTGACCCGAAGACCTGCGACACCTTCAAGGGATCCGTCTGAGCGGCCCGCTCTGCGGCGTCAGGAAGGGCCCCCTGTTATGCGGAAAGCGATAACAGGGGGCCCTTCCTTACACCGGGTCGCGGACGAGGACGTGGACGGCGCGGGCGGCGGCGACCGCCGCGACGAGCACCGCGTGCCGGGGTTCCGGCACGTCGAGCAGGCGCTCGGACCGCAGCCCGGCCAGCGGCGCGAGCCGGCGGTGGACGCCTCCCGGGCCACCTGTGGCGGCACCAGCATCATGCAGATGTCCTGGACGAGCATGCGGCGTTCGGCTCGCGCGTTGGAGACCGC
>NZ_JBFAMU010000203.1:0-8631 GCF_040656655.1 Micromonospora sp. NPDC049799 | reverse complement strand
GCGCTCGGCGGGCGCGGCCGGCGAGGTCAGCGGGGGCTCCCGCCCCTGGGAGTACGGCGACGAGCAGCCGCTGGACGTGGTGCGCACGCTCACCCGGGCGGTCAGCCGGGCCGGGTCGGGCGTGCCGGTGCAGCTGGCCGTCGAGGACTTCGAGGTGGTGGAGACCGAGCGCCGGGCGTCGGCGGCGGTGGCGCTCTGCGTCGACCTGTCGTACTCGATGATCTCGCAGGGCCGTTGGGGTCCGATGAAGCAGACGGCGCTGGCGCTGTCGCACCTGATGGCGACCCGGTTCCCGCAGGACGCGCTCCAGATCGTCGGCTTCGGCCGCGAGGCGCTGCCGCTGACCCAGCAGGAGCTGGCGGCGGTCGAGCCGGACCTGCAGCAGGGCACCAACCTTCAGCACGCGTTGCGGCTGGCCGGCCGGCACCTGCGTCGCCACCCGGACTCCGAGCCGGTCGTGCTCGTGGTCACCGACGGCGAGCCGACCGCGCACCTGGACCCGGACGACGGGGAGGCGCTGTTCCACTGGCCGCCGCTGCCGGAGACCATCGAGGCCACCGTCCGCGAGGTGGACCGGCTGGCCCGGTACGGCGCCACGCTCAACCTGTTCATGCTCGGCGACGATCCCGGCCTGCGCCGCTTCGTCGACGCGGTGGCCCGTCGCTCGAAGGGCCGGGTGTTCACCCCCGACCTCGACGACCTCGGCGAGTTCGTCGTCTCCGACTACCTCCGCTCCCGTCACACCCGCCGCCGCTGACGCTGTGCGGCTGGTCGGCGCCGGGGCCGGTGGTCGGCCGCGACGAGTGCCGTGGCGCCGCGGCGGGCGGCCGTGTGTCTCGGCCCCTGTCGAGCTGCCCCACGAGTGAGTCCGCGCCGGCGCCGCACCGTCGTCTCACACGTGGGGCAGCTCGACAGCAGCGGGCCGTGGTCGTCGAGCGCAGCCGGGGCGTGGTCGTTCGTGGCCCGGTCGCTCCGGCGCGCACGGTTCCGACGGTCACCACACGTCCGGGTGACCGCGACCGTCGAACGCGGGAGCAGCGCGCGGGTACCGGGGTTGACTGGAGGGCATGGACAGCGGGGCGTTGCGGCGGGCGTACTCCGACGTGCTCGCGGAGGTCGACGGCGGAGGGTTCGGGGATCCGCCGGCCGGGATGCTCGGCGCGGAGCAGATCGTGGCGCACCTCGCGGCCAACGACGAGCTGATGAGCGAGGCGACCGAGGCGGTGCTCGCCGGGGCACCCTTCGCCTACTACGACCTCGCGGGCGTGCACCGGCCGGAACTCGACGCCCTGGCCGCCGAGTGCGGTGGTCTGGACGGCCTGGCCACGCTGCTGCGGGCCACCAGTCAGAAACTGGTGACGCTGGTCGAGCGGCTCGGCCCGGCGGCCGACACCCCGGTGGAGACCCACCTGCGCGAGGGCTTCGACCTGGTCGTCGACGGACCCCTGCCCTGGGGGCGGGTCCTCGACCTGCACACCCGCGTCCACCTGCCCAAACACCTCGCCCAGCTCCGCACCCTCCATACCCCCTAACCGGCGTGTGCCGGCTCCGGCCGGCGAGCGCCGGGCGAGGTCACCCCACCAGCCACTGCTGCTCCACCCCACCGCCGCACGGGGCCTGCTCGACGTCGTCGCCGGCCTCGGTGCCGCCGTCGTCGACCTGCGCGCACTTGCCGCTGTGCAACGCGACGAGCAGCACCGGGCCGGTGCCGGTCGCGGCCATCCGCCACTGCTGGTTGGCCTGGCCGTGGCAGGGGAACTGCTGGAGCTTCGTTCCGTCGTCGCCGCTGGCGCCCTCGACGTCCAGGCAGAGCCCGTACGCCGCGTTGGTCAGCGTCACCACGTCCGGGGCGACCGGGTTGGCCACCCACTGCTGCTCGGGACCGCCGGTGCAGGCGGCGAGCTGGGCGGTCGCCTTCTCGCCGCTGCCATCGACGCCGAAGCAGAGGCCCGACGCGACCGCGCGGAACACCTTCGGCCCGCTGACCGGGGCCGGCGCGGTGGTGGGCGGGGCCGACGGAGTGTCCGACGGCGCGGCCGGGGTGGTGGGCTCCGGCTCGACCGGCGTCGGGGTCGGCTCGGCCTCCGCCGTCGGAGCGCCGGCCGCCGCCGGCACCACCGGCTCGTCGCCGCCGCCACCGAGCACACCGGTCGCGAAGAACACCCCCAGGAGTACGCCCACCACGCCGACGATCAGCGCGGTCCGCAACAACGGGTCACCGGGCAGCCCGGGGCGGGCGGCTCGACCGCCTCCGTAGACCGTGCCGGACTCGTCGGGGCGGTGCGCAGGGGCGGACATACCGGCATCCTCACCCACTCGTGGGGCCGATGGCCAGCCGGCCCCTGCGCGGACGGGATCAGTCGACGACCCGTACGTCCTTCCAGAACGCCACCCGGTCGCGCACCATGTCCGCGTCCGGCTTCGGCTCCGGGTAGTACCAGACCGCGTCGGCGCTGGTCCGGCCGTCGTGCTCCAGCGTGTAGTAGGAGGCGGTGCCCTTCCACGGGCAGACCGTGTGCGTGTCGGACTCGCGGATCAGATCGTCGCGGAGGGCGGCGCGGGGAAAGTAGTGGTTGCCCTCCACCACCACGGTGTCGTCGCTCTCGGCCACGACCAGGTCGTTCCAGACGGCTTTCGGCATGCTCTCCACGCTATGCCGTCCGACGCCACTCGACCACCGTGGACATCCCACGGAATCGGGTGTCGGGCGCGTAAGGTGATCTCATGCACGCGGTGCGTGATCATGACCAGGCGGTGGCCCAGCTGCGACGGTCGTACGCGGCGGTGCCACCGGGGAAGCCGGTCCGGCTCGCCAAGCGCACGTCCAACCTGTTCCGTCCCCGCAGCGCGCCCCGCGCGCCCGGCCTCGACGTCAGCGGGCTGGTCGGGGTGCTCGGCGTGGACCGGGCCGCCCGCACCGCCGACGTGCAGGGCATGTGCACGTACGAGGACCTCGTCGACGCGACCCTGCCACACGGGCTGATGCCGCTGGTGGTGCCGCAGCTGCGCACCATCACGCTGGGCGGGGCGGTGACCGGCCTCGGCATCGAGTCCACCTCGTTCCGCAACGGGCTCCCGCACGAGTCGGTGCTGGAGCTGGACGTGCTGACCGGGGCGGGGGAGATCGTCACCGCCCGCCCGGACGGCCCGCACGCCGACCTGTTCGCCGCCTTCCCCAACTCGCTGGGCAGCCTCGGTTACGCCACGCGGCTGCGTATCGAGCTGCAACCCGTACGCCGGTTCGTGGCCCTGCGCAACGTGCGGTTCACCCGGCTGGAGGCGCTGACCGACGCGATCGCCGAGGTCACCGCCACGAGGGCCTGGGCGGGCGAGCCGGTGGACGTCATGGACGGGGTGATGTTCAGCCCCGGCGAGGCGTACCTGGTGCTCGGCTCCTTCACCGACGACACCGGGCGCGTGCCGCCCAGCGACTACACCGGTCAGGAGATCTACTACCGGTCGCTGCGCCGGCGCACCCACGACCTGCTGTCCACGTACGACTACCTGTGGCGCTGGGACACCGACTGGTTCTGGTGCTCGGCGGCGTTCGGGGCGCAGCACCCGGTGGTGCGGCGGGTCTGGCCGGCGCGCTGGCGGCGCAGCGACGTCTACCACCGGCTGGTCCGGTTGGAGCACCGGCACCAGGTGGCCGCCCGGATCGACCGGTGGCGGGGCCAGCCGGAGCGTGAGCGGGTCGTGCAGGACGTGGAGATCCCGCTCGACCGTACGGCCGACTTCCTCCGCTGGTTCGCCCACACGGTCGGGATGGCCCCGGTCTGGCTGTGCCCTCTGCGGCTGCGGGAGCCGGACGGGCTCGGATCGGCCCGGGCCTGGCCGCTGTACCCGCTCCGGCCCGGAAGGGACTACGTCAACGTCGGCTTCTGGGGGAGCGTGCCGATCGCCGCGGGCGCCGCCGACGGCGACGTCAACCGGGCGATCGAACGCGAGGTGTCGGAGCTGGGCGGACACAAGTCGCTCTACTCCGACGCGTACTACGACTGGGTGGTGTTCGACCGGCTCTACGGCGGCGACACCTGGCGGACGGTGAAGGACCGCTACGACCCGGACCACCGGCTCACCGGACTGTACGAGAAGGCGGTAGCGCGACAATGAGCCTGACCGATCGAGACCAGGGAGCGGCGAGCGCTCCCGCGACCCCGCCGGCGGGGGGCCGGCGTTCGGGTCCCACCGTGGCGGACGTGGTCCGTGCGCTGACCACCGGGGACCTGCCGGTGCGGGTCACCGGGTACGACGGCAGCGCGGTCGGCCCGGCCGACGCCGGGATCACGCTGTCCATCCGCTCCGAGCGGGGGCTGACCTACCTGCTCACCGCCCCCGGCGACCTGGGCATGGCCCGGGCGTACGTCAGCGGGGACCTGGTCCTGCACGGCGTGCACCCGGGCGACCCGTACGAGGCGTTGACCCTGCTCAAGGACGAGCTGCGGCTGCGGACGCCGTCGGTCGCCGAGGCACTGAACCTGGTGCGGGGGCTGGGCTGGGAGCGGCTGCTGCCGCCGTTGCCCCCGCCGCAGGAGGCGTTGCCCCGCTGGAAGCGGGTGGTGAACGGGCTGCGGCACTCCCGTACGCGGGACAGCACCGCGATCTCCCACCACTACGACGTGTCGAACGCCTTCTACGAGAAGGTGCTCGGCGAGTCCATGACGTACACCTGCGCGGTCTACCGCTCGCCGGACGACACGCTGGAGGAGGCGCAGGCGGCGAAGTACGACCTGGTCGCGCAGAAGCTGGCGCTGAAGGCGGGCATGCGGCTGCTGGACGTCGGCTGCGGCTGGGGCGGCATGGTCCGCCACGCGGCCCGCGAGTACGGCGTGAAGGCGCTCGGGGTGACCCTGTCGAAGGCGCAGGCGCAGTGGGCGCGGGCGGCGATCGAGCGGGAGGGGCTGACCGGCCTGGCCGAGGTGCGCCACCTGGACTACCGGGACGCGCCTCGGGAGCAGTTCGACGCGGTCTCCTCGATCGGCCTGACCGAGCACATCGGCGTACGCAACTATCCGGTCTACTTCGGGGCGCTGCGGGACCGGCTGCGGGTGGGCGGGCGGCTGCTCAACCACTGCATCACCCGCGCCGACAACCGCGCGCCGCACCGGTCGGGCGCGTTCATCGACCGGTACGTCTTCCCGGACGGCGAGTTGGCCGGGCCGGGCCGGCTGATCTCGGAGATCCACGACGTCGGCCTGGAGGTGCACCACGAGGAGAACCTGCGGCAGCACTACGCGCTGACGCTGGCCGCCTGGTGCCGGAACCTGGTCGCGCACTGGGACTTCTGCGTGTCCGAGGTGGGTGCGGGCACCGCCCGGGTGTGGGGCCTGTACATGGCGGGTTCCCGGATGGCGTTCGAGCGCAACGGGATCCAGCTGCACCAGGTGCTCGCCACGCGGAACAGCGCGGACGGGGGGAACGGCTACCCGCTGCGCCCGGACTGGCTGGCCTGACGGATCGATCGAAGGCCGCGCCGGTCGTGCCGGCGCGGCCTTCGTCGAAGCGATTGACAAACAAGTTTTGTACGTACAAACTGATTTTGCCATGAGAGACGTCCTGTACCTGGAACAGATCGAGCAGGCCGAGGTCCTGCTCAAGCCCCAGCGCGTCGAGATCCTGCGACAGCTGGCCGAGCCCCGCACCTGCACCGAGGTCGCCGCTCGGCTGGAGCAGACGCCGCAACGGGTCTACTACCACGTCAAGCAGCTCGTCGCGGCCGGCCTCGTGGAGCTGGTCAGCGAACGCAGGGTGCGGGGCATCACCGAGGGCATCTACCAGGCGGTCGCCCGGTCCTACTGGCTCTCACCCCGCCTCGTCGGCCGCATCGGCGCGCGACGGGTGCGCGACGAGCTGAGCCTGGGCTACCTCCTGGACCTGATGGAGGAGGTCCAGGCCGACGTCGCCGCCCTGGACCGGGCCGCCGGAGAACTCCCCTCGGTCGGGGTGTCCGGCGAGATCCGGGTCCCCCCGGAACACCGCCAGCAGTTCCTGCACGACCTGCAGACGACCCTGCAGGACCTGTTCACGCGCTACGGCGGCGCCGAGGGAGACGCCTTCAAGCTCGCCGTGGCCGTCTACCCGAAGGGAACCGACCATGAGTGAACCGATGATCCTGCGGGTCCGCCTCGCCGCGCCCGTCGAGGCCGTCCACCGCGCCCTCACCGACCCCGCGGAGCTGCGCGTCTGGCTGGCCGAGCACGTCGAGGTCGAGCTGCCGACGCGGTACGAGTTCTGGGGGCGGTACACCCCCGAGGGCGATGCCCCGCACCAACGGCTGGTGCACGCCGACGACCACGGCCTGCGCTTCGCCTGGCTGCTCGACGGGGTGGAGACCACCACCGGGTTCGCGTGGGCGGCGGAGAGCCCGGACACCACCGTGCTGACCCTCGACCAGAGCCACGTCGACTTCGCCGAGGCGACGAGCGGCAGCACCATCGGCGTCCTGCAGACCTTCTGGGCGCTGTCGCTGGCCAATCTGGCCGCCCACCTGGAGGGGCAGCCACTGCTGCCGAAGACGGACTTCACCTCCGCCGAGATGCGCGGCGAGTTGGTCATCGCCGCCCCCGCCGACAAGGTGTGGGATTCGCTGACGGACTCCGGACAGGCCAGCGCCTGGTTCGGCTACCCGATCGGCATCGAGCCCTGGGTCGGTGGCCGGTACGCCATGGGCGGCTTCGAGTCCGGTCACGCGGCCAAGGTGGTCGACCTCGACCCGGGTCGGCGGATGTCCGTCGACTGGGGACCGATCGGTGTCACCACCTGGGAGCTGGCCGAGTCGCAGGGAAAGACCACGCTCACCTTCGTGCAGAGCGGCTTCGACGAGCAGAACCCCCCGTACAGCGCCTGGGCCGGGTCGGTCTCGGGTCTGGCGGAGCTGCGCCGCTTCCACGAGATGGCGGACTGGCAGCCGATCTGGCTCTCGGTCGAGGTGCCCGGCCTGGAACCGCAGACCGCCTGAGGGGTGTCCCGGGAGATCTTGGTACGAATCAGCCTCTCCGGGGCCCTTCGTACCAAGATCTCTTCGGCGTACGGGTTCGTGGGGTGATTAAGAGGGTGGAAGTGGGTACTGGCGGGCGATGTTCTTCATCTTCGGTCTCCGTACCAAGGTCACCCAATCGGGCGTCACGCAGCAGGTCTGTCGCAACTGCGGCAACCACGCGGCGCAGGTGATCACCCGCCGCGCGACCAAGTTCAGCCTGTTCTTCATTCCGCTGATCCCGATCCGCACCCGCTACATGCAGCAGTGCACCTTCTGTGGCGCCCAGTACGACGTGTCGAAGTCCGACGCGCAGCGTCTCCCGGTCGGCTGAGGCGGGAATGGCCCGTTTCCTCTGCTGGCTGATCGGCCGGCAACCCGTCGCGCCGGCCCGCGCCCCGGTGCACACCGTCTCCCGGCCGCCGTGCACGCCCCGGCGGCGCCCGCGCCGGCGGGAGCGCCGGCCGCTGGCCGGTACCGCCCTGCCCCGCTCGCCCTGGAACCGTTCCGCCGGCCGCTGACCACCTCTGTGATCTCCGCCCTCGGCTCTGCCGGGACGCGCGAACCGGCCACGATCACCGCCGGTCGTTGACAAGGGGCCCTTCCTCTACGCGAGGAATTAATGGGGGGCCCTTCCTTTCATCTAGGGTGGCGGATCGTGACGAGCAGCGAGGAGCGACTGGCGGTGATCCGGGGCGGCGTGCCCGCCCGGCGGCACAACGCGCGCACCATCGCCGCGTTGACCGGCAACCCGGGCTGCACCCGGCGGGCGATCCTGGACGGCGCCGGGGTGGACAAGCCGGCGCTGGCCGAGCGGATCGGCTTCCCCGCCCGGTTCGGGCAGTCCCGCTTCGCCATCACCCGCGGCAACGCGTTCGAGGCGCAGGTCAAGGCCGACGGTGGGGCCGAGCTGCTGCGGCTGGTCGCCGAGCGGCTGGGCGTACCGGTGCCGGAGGCGGCGAGCTGGACGGACTTGGGCGGCGCGCAGGACCTGCCGGACCGGCAGGAGCGGTCCCGGGCCGCGCTGACCGCGCCCGGCGACGGTGCGGCGCTCTTCGACCATCCGCTGCTCGCCCTCGACGTGGCCGGGAAGCGGGTGCACCTGGAGCCGGACCTGGTGGCGGCCCGGCTCGCCGGCCGGTTCCACGTCGTGGAGGTCAAGTCGTTCCCGGTGATCGACGGGCAGGCCGACCCGGCGAAGGTGTCCGCCGCCGCGATCCAGTCCGCCGTGTACGTGCTGGCCCTGCGTGACCTGCTGGCCGCCGCCGGGCAGGACCCGGAGCAGGTCTCCCACGAGGTGGTGCTGGTCTGCCCGCGCGACTTCGCCAACCAGCCGGTGGCCAGCCTGGTGGACGTGCGCAAGCAGCTTCTCGTGCTGCGCCGCCAGTTGGACCGGATGGCCCGGCTCGACACGCTGCTCGCCACGGTGCCCGAGGACTTCACCGCCGATCCCAGCGCCGACCCGGCCACACTGCGGGCCCAGCTCGCCACGGTGGAGGCCCGCTACGCGCCGGAGTGCCTGGCCGCCTGCGAGCTGGCGTACTTCTGCCGGCACGAGGCGCGCGCCGGTCCACCGCAAGATCCTCTACGCGATGTTCGACTCGGGGTACCGGCCGGACCGCGGCTACGTGAAGTGCTCCCGCGTGGTCGGCGAC
>NZ_JBFAMU010000202.1:0-8709 GCF_040656655.1 Micromonospora sp. NPDC049799 | reverse complement strand
CCGGCGAGACGGTCGCGGGCGAGCCGACCGCGGTGATCACGGCTGAGGCCGGCGACGCCCCGACCGCCGTCGAGGGCGAGGCCACGAAGCCCCGCCGCCGCCGGCGCCGTCGTGGTGGCGGTGGCTCCGCCGCCGGTACGCCGGCCGAGGCGACCAGCGTCGACTGATCGACCGACCACGAACGTCCCCCGCCCCGGTCCCGGAGCGGGGGACGTTCGCTGCGGACGGGCTGTCAGGGACGACCACGCGGCTCGCGTGACGGGTGCGCGGACCAGCAAGGAGGGTGGAGCGGTGCCGGAGTCGTTGGAGGGCGCGCTGGCCGAGGTGCGGGCGTTGCTGCTCGATCCCGCGCTGACACGGGCGGTGGGTGCCGGGCGACGGCGGGGACAGCGCCCCTCGGTGGTCCGGGCCGAACTGCGGCCGGTCACCCTCAAGGCCGGTCCCCGTCTGCAGATCTCCACCTCCGACGGCGCTCGGCCGTACACCCGCAACGTCGCACCCGGTCCCGAGGCGGGCGCCGCCGTGGACGCGCTGCTGGCCGAGCCGTTCGGCAACTGGCACGTCGAGACGGCCGACGCCACACTCCAGCTCCGGGTCACCAAGTCGGGCGAGGCGCAGGTGCACCGCGCCGCCGTGAGCCGTCCCGCGCCGGAGCCCACCGGGCACGACCGCGCCAAGGACTGGCTGCTCGATCCCGGCGACCCGATCTTCACGGAGATCGGCGGGTCGGCGGCGAAACGGCGGCAGGTCGACGCGTTCCTGCGCGCCCTCGCGGCCACCCTCCCCGAGGAGCTGACCGGCCCGCTCCGGGTGGTGGATCTGGGCTGCGGCAACGCGTACCTGACGTTCGCCGCGTACCGGTGGCTGGCCCAGCGTGGGCTCGACGTCGAGCTGGTCGGTGTGGACGTCCGGGAGGACCAGCGGCAGCGCAACACCGAGCTGGCCGAACGCCTCGGCTGGGGCGACCGGGTGCGCTTCGTGGCCGGCACGATCGCCGAGGCGGTCGTCGAGCCCGCCCCCGACCTGGTGCTGGCGCTGCACGCCTGCGACACGGCCACCGACGAGGCCCTGGCCCGGGCCGTGCGCTGGCAGGCGCGCTGGGTGCTGGCCGCACCGTGCTGCCACCACGACGTGGCGGCCCAACTGCGGGCGCGACCCGCCCCGGCGCCGTACGAGCTGCTGACCCGGCAGGGCATCCTGCGCGAGCGCTTCGCGGACGTCCTCACCGACGCGCTGCGGGCCGGGCAGCTCCGGCTGCACGGCTACCGGGCCGAGGTGGTCGAGTTCGTCGACTCGCGGCACACACCCCGCAACCTGTTGATCCGGGCCCGACGCACCGGCGCGGACCCGACACCCGCGCAGCGGGCCGAGTACGAGGCCCTGGTCGACCAGTGGCGCATCACCCCGCGTCTGCAGGCGCTGCTGACCGCCTGATCAGCGCCGTCGATCCCCGTTGTTCCGCGTGCGCCCGCCGGTCAGCGGCCGCTCGGAGTCCGACGGTACGGACGGGAACGGCACCACCTTTCCGGTGCTCTCGGCGTTGCCGGCGGCGGCGAAGGCGTTCCAGGAGATGTCCACGAGCAGGCGCTTGAACTCGGCGTGCCGCTCGGCCGCGTTGCGTTGCAGCGCCATCCGGGCACCGAGCACCACGGCGACGAGCGTGGTGGTGATCGCGCCGGTGGCGGCCAGCAGGTGCAGGCCGGTGGCGGTGTCGCCGCGAACCGCCAGGAGGACCAGCCAGATCCAGAAGCCGGCGGCGAAGACACCGGCCTTCGCCACGAAGAAGAGACTCACCACACCCGGGCGGTGCGGCATCGGACGGTCGGGGGCGGCCATGCTGCTCCTCGTGCTCCGGCCGTTCCCGTCGGCGGTCCGGCGCGGTCAAAATGTGTTTGATGGGTGACGAAGCGTCGATTTTAGTTGAGGAATGACAATGATCAAGTGGTCCCGTGCCGCTTCGCGGCATTGATCCGCCGGCCGGTCCCGCCGACAGGACGGTCTGGTCGATCAGTCAGTTGCTTCCGTGATACCCCGTACTACCCTCGACGATGCGCACCACCGGGTGCCGGTCGGGAGGGACGACCCGCTGGAATGGCTTCGTCAGAGGTATCGCCGCAGGTGGCGTTCGCACGCTTCGTGCGGCGCGCGATCGACGACGCCCGCGAGGAACGCGGCTGGACGGTCACCGACCTGGCGTCCCACACCGGGGTCGGTCGCTCCACCGTGTTCCGCTGGCTCGCCGGCGACTGGCAGGACTACCCGGAACTCGCCAAGGTGCGGGGCTTCTGCGCCGCGCTCGACCTGCCGGTCGCGGCCGCGTTCCGCGCGCTCGGTCTGCCCGACGCCGGTCCCGCGCCGCGTCGCCGCGCCGACGACGGGCCGGTCGAGGCCGACGTCCGGGTGATCCTGCAACGGCTCGCCGACCCCACCGTGCCGGCCGAGGAGAAGCACCACATCCGCGATCTGCTGCGCTACCTGGCCCGCCGGCCGATCCGCCGGGTGGGCTGAGCCGCCCGACCGGGCCCGTCCCGTTCAGGGCACGTCGACGGTGAACTCGGCGGTCCGCACCACTCCGCCGACCTTGAAGTCCAGGTAGAGCCGGTACCGCCCGGTGGCGGGCGTGGTCACCCAGAACGTCGGCGTACCGTCCACCAGTTCCGGCTCGGGGTGGACGTGCAGGTAGCCGAGATCCCCCTCGCGCAGCGCGACGAGGTGCCCGTACGCGCCGAGGTGCCGCTCCAGGGCCGCCGCACCGCCGTCGGGCGCGGTGAACCGGAAGGTGAGCGGCGCCGACACGCCGACCGCCGGATCGCCCCGGCGGGCGACGGTGAACCCGTCGACCGTCGCGGAGGTGGCCGCCGCCGGGAGCGGCCGGGGGGCGTACCCGCCGGGCACGACCAGGTCCACGCCGAGCGTGGCGGCCGTCTGCCGACCGTCGTCGGCCAGGGCGGTGAAGTCCGCGTACGCCCGCCACACGCCGGGCTCCGCCAGGGTCAGCGGCATCGACCAGGTGCCGTCGGCCGCCATGGTCGGGTGCAGGTGCTGGTAGCCGGTCAGGTCGCGGCGGACCACGATGAGGTGCATCGGCTTGTCGTGCACGACGGCGAACCGGGTGACCGGCCGACGCTGCGCGTCCCGCACCTGGAACCGCAGCTCGCCCGGCCGTCCGGGGGCGAACTCCACGCCGGCCGGTGCCAGCGTGTAACCCGCCGAGCTGACCGACAGTCCCCGCGTCTCCGCCGCCACGCCCTGGCCGCCACCGTGCTCGTGGGCACCGGTGCCGGCCGGGTGGCTGTGGTCGCCCGGGACGCTCGCCGCGCCGACGGCGGCCGACGGGCCACCGTTGATCCGGCCGAGGCCGAAACCGAGCAGGACGGCGAGCACCAGCCCGCCGACGACCAGCGCCAGACGCAGGGTGCTCCGGTCCGGCACGGCGGAGACCTGGTCAGCGGGCTGCCGGTCGGTCATGGCCTCCACGCTACCGGCGGGCCCGGGTGCTCCGGCCCGGCGGCGCCGCGGCGTGGCGACCGTCGCAGTCCGGCCCGGCCGGGAACTTTCCCGCCCCGCCGGACGACGGAACGGGCAGGTCGGCCGGAACGCCGCCGGCCCGCTCAGCCCGCGACCGCGAGGGCGAGCGGCAGCACGTCCGGCGCACCGGCCCGGCGCAGTTCCCGGGCGACCATCGTCATGGTCCAACCCGAGTCGACCAGGTCGTCGACGAGCAGCACCGGCCCGGCCAGCCCGCCGAGGGCATCGGCGACCTCGTCGGGCACGGTGAAGGCACCGTGCAGCGCGCGTACCCGCTGGGCGCTGTTGCCCCGCGCGCCCCCGGCGCCGGACGGGCCCACCGGGGCCACGTGACCGAGCAACGGCAGCCGACCGACCGTGGCGATGCGCTCGGCGAGCGACCCGACCAGCCGGGGTCGACGCCGCGACCCGACCGCCACCACGCCGGCGGGACGACGCGGCCACGGGTCGTCGCCGTGCGCCCACGCCTTTAGCACCTCGACCACGGCGGCGGCCACGTCGTCAGGCACGGGCGCGTCCGCCGCCTCCGGCCCGACCAGGGTGCGCAGCCGCCCACCCCAGCCGAGGTCCGACAGGCGGCCCACCGCCCGCCCGGGCAGCGCCTGCTCCGTCGGGGGGATGCGGCCCTTCAGGGGAACGCCGACCGCGTCCAACCCGGTCGGCCACAGCTTCTTGGGCGCGACCTCCACACCGGGCCGCCCCAGGAAGGTCTGCGCGGCGGTCAGCGCGGCGTCGGACACCTCGGCCGGGAAGAGCGGGCCGGCGCAGCGGTCGCACCGCCCGCAGTCGGCCGCCCCGGTGTCGTCCAGGCACTCGCGCAGGTAGCGCAGCCGACAGCCGGGCGTGGTCGCGTACTCCCGCATGGCCTGCTGCTCGGCGGTGCGCGCGGCGGCGACGCGGCGCAACCGGACCTCGTCGTAGGCCCACGGCTCGCCGGTGGCGAGCCACCCACCGCGCACCCGGCGGACCGCGCCGTCCACGTCGAGGACCTTGAGCATCAGCTCCAGCCGGGCGCGGCGCAGGTCGACGATCGGTTCGAGGGCCTGGGTGGAGAGTGGCCGGTCGGTGTGCAGGGCGGCGAGCACGGCCCGGACCTGCTCCTCCGGCGGGAAGGCCAGCGAGGCGAAGTAGCGCCAGATCGCCGCGTCCTCGACCCCCGGCAGGAGCAGCACCTCGGCGTGGGCGACGGCGCGACCGGCGCGGCCGACCTGCTGGTAGTACGCGATCGGCGACGGCGGCGCGCCCAGGTGCACCACGAAGCCGAGGTCGGGCTTGTCGAAGCCCATCCCCAGCGCGCTCGTCGCGACCAGCGCCTTGATCTTGTTGTCCAGCAGGTCCTGCTCGGCGGCGCGGCGGTCGGCATCCTCGGCCTGCCCCGTGTACGACGCGACCGGGTAGCCCCGCGAACGGAGGAACTCGGTGGCCTCCCCCGCCGCGGCCACGGTGAGCGTGTAGACGATCCCGGAGCCGGGCAGCTCGTCGAGATGGTCGGCGAGCCAGGCCAGCCGGTGCGCCGGGCTCGGCAGGTCGAGCACGCCCAGCCGCAGGGACTCCCGGTCCAGGCTGCCCCGCAGCACGAGGGCGTCGCCCAGTTGCTCGGCGACGTCCTGGGTGACCCGGGCGTTCGCGGTGGCCGTCGTGGCCAGCACCGGCGTGTCGTCCGGCAGGTTGCCGAGGAAGGTACGCAGCCGGCGGTAGTCCGGCCGGAAGTCGTGCCCCCAGTCGGAGACGCAGTGCGCCTCGTCGACCACCAGCAGACCGGTGGTGGCGGCCAGCTGCGGCAGCACCGTGTCCCGGAAGTCCGGGTTGTTCAGCCGCTCCGGGGAGATCAGCAGCACATCCACCGCACCGGCGTGGATCTCGGTGGTGATCTCGTCCCACTCGTCCAGGTTGGCGGAGTTGATCGTGCGGGCGCGGATGCCCGCCCGGGCGGCCGACTCGACCTGGTTGCGCATCAGCGCGAGCAGCGGCGACACGATCACCGTGGGGCCGACCGGCCCGGTGTCCGGCGGCGGGCCGGCGACGTCGCGGTCGCGCAGCAGCGCGGTGGCGACGAAGTAGACCGCGGACTTGCCCCAGCCGGTGCGCTGGACGCAGAGCACCCGGCGCCGGTCGACCACCAGCGCCTCGATCGCCCGCCACTGGTCCTCGCGGAGCCGGGCGTGCTCACCGGCCAACCGCCGCAGCACCGCCTCGGCCCGCTCCCGTACCGCCGTCCGATCCACACCCATCCGGCATTTCTACCAGCGCTGGACGACACCACCACTGTCGATCATGAGTGTCCCGCCGGGAAGGGGTGGTTGCCGAGGGGCAGGTCGTCGTCGCCGTCCTCGTCGTGGTGGTGCGGCGACGGGCTGCGCGGGAGGAACAGGAGCACGTCGCGGAGCTGCTCGGTCGAGGTCGGCGGCAGCAGGCAGCGCCCCGCGAGCTCTTCCACGGAGACGTACGGGCCACGCCGCCAGCGGTCCGCCGCGACCATCCGGCACTGGTCCGGGGTCAGGCCGGGCAGGCGGGCGAGGACCACGTCGGGCACCGAGTTGACGTCGATCAGCCCACCGTCGTCGAACGTGCGGGGCAGGTCGGGACGGCCGATGCGCAGCTCGTGACGGGCCGCCGGGTGGTGGTGGAGCAGGAAGCGCGCGTGCTCCCGGTGAATCCGGCGTTCCTCGGCCGCCCGGTCACCGCCGGTGAAGATGCCCCGGACCCTCCGGTTGAGCAGGACCACGTGCACCGCGCCCACCGGCCAGCAGACGAGCAGGTATCCGAGGATCCCGAGAAACTCGGCGTCGGTCAGCTCCACGGCCGGGTCGGGGTCGATCCCGGCCACCAACCGGACGAAGCCGGCCAGGACGGCGAGGTGTCCGACGCCGGCCACCGTGAGGAGCCAGCTCCGCCGCCACGCCGCGTGGGCGAGGACCACCAGCCAGGTGAGGAAGCCCAGGGACACCAGGACGAGCAGGGTCCCCACGACCGTCGCCGACACGCTGGCCCAGCGGGGCACCCGCCGGGCCTGCGTCCGCCGCCGCGCGTCCCGGGCCGGTGGGCGTACGAAGACCGCCGGCGGGTCGGGAACCGGCACGGTCGCCGGCCGGGACGCCGCGGACGGTACGGCCGGCAGCGGCGTCCGGGCCGGTACCGGCAGCCGGGGGGACGGGACGGGGACGGGAGGCGGCTGAGCGTCCGTCGGCGTCGGCGACGTGGCGGCGGGGAGCAGCAGGGTCGGGTCGGCACGCAGGATGCGCCGGTGCAGCTCCCGCAGTTCTTCGCCCGGCTCCAGGCCGTACTCCTCGCGCAGCAGCTCGTCGACGTCGCGGTACGCGGCGAGCGCCTCGGCCTGCCGGCCGCTGCGGAACAGCGCCAGCATCAGCTGGTGGCGCAGCGGCTCCCGCACCGGGAACTCGGCGACCAGCTCGACCAGCGTCCCGACCAGCTCCCGGTGCCGCCCCTGACCCAGCCCCAGGTCGATCCAGCTCTCCAGCGCCGTCGCCCGCAGCTCGACACAGCGTTGCCGGGCGGCGTCGAAGAACGGCCCACCGAAGCCGGTGAACGGCTCGCCGCGCCACAGGTCCAACGCCGTACGCAGCTCGGCCGCCGCCTCGGCGGTGCGGCCCGCCTCCCGGTGCCGCTCGGCCCGGCGTACGCCCCGCTCGAAGCGGACCGCGTCGACCTCCTCCGGGTCCACGCGCAGGAGGTAGCCGGCGTCGGTCCGGGTGAGCACCTGACCCGGCGTGCGGGGGGAACGCTCCGGCTCCAGCACCCGGCGCAGCCCGGCGACGTGCTTCTGCACCACGTTGGGGCCGTTCGCCGGTGGGTCCTCCGGCCACACCGCGTCGACGATCTGCGCGGTGGTCACCGGCCGCCCGGCGGAGAGCAGCAGCACCGCCAGCACGGCTCGCTGCTTCCCGGGACCGAGGTCGATCTCACGGTCGGCGTACCAGGCGCGCTGGGGCCCGAGGATCTCGAAGCGCAGCGTCCCTGACATGCGATTCTTCCGCTCCTGACACCCCCGCTGCGTGCGCCACGGCAGAGCACGGCAGTCGGACGGCAGCATAGCGGCAGTGGTTCGGCGGTGCGGTCGTGTCAGGATCGGGCTCGGCATCAAGCCCCGTGTGAGAGAGAGACAAGCGACATGACGCAGCGAATCGGCACCGCTGGACTGCTCCGGCGGGTCGCCACCGGCGCGACCGCCGTGCTGGCAGCCACCACCCTGCTGGCCGGGTGCAGCGGCGACACGGGCGGGACGTCCGCGTCACCGTCCAAGAGCCCGGACCCGAAGACGGACCTGCTGGCCGCCGTGCCCGACGAGAAGGACCCGACGTTCCGGTTCAGCGGCACGGACGAGACGGGCTCCGCCGTCTCCGGGCTGGTCGACCCCGCCGCGAAGGGCACGGAGCTGACCGTGACGGAGAAGGACGCGGAGGCGGGCTTCACCATGAAGCTGTCGTTCCGGGTCGTCGAGGAGCGCTCCTTCATGAAGGTCGACTTCGACGGTGCCGACGAGCTGGCCGCCCTGCTCAAGCTGCCGAAAAAGTGGATGGAACTGGACGAGACCAAGATCGAGGACCCGGAGGGCGTGCCCGGGTACGAGGGCGCCGACCCGGGCAACACCGGCGTCATCCTGGGCGTCGCCGACGGCGTCGCGAAGCAGGCGGACGGGTCGTACACCGGCACGGTCGACCTGACCGGCGACCCGGCCGTGGCCGAGGCGATGGAGGGCCTGGACCTCGCCGCCCTCGCCGACAAGGCCAAGGCGGTGCCGTTCACCGCCACGGTCGGGCCGGACGGGAACCTGGCCACACTCACCCTGGACATCCCGGCGGCGGGCAAGAAGAAGGCCGCGAAGTACGTCGTCAAGTACTACGACTTCGGCACGGCCCCGAAGATCACCGCGCCGACCGGCGACGACGTGCAGGCCGCACCGGCTTCGGCGTACGAGATGTTGAACGGCTGACGCACGACGCACAGCGACGGAGCCGCGGCCACACGGGGGGCCGCGGCTCTCGCCCCGGTGCCCCCCACCCCCCGGCCCCCCGCCCCCCCACGCCGAACCCGTCGATCATGAGGTTGGCGGGGCGACACGCCGGTGTGCCGTAACTGGCCAGCGCTCCCGACTGGGAGTACACCAGGCCAACCTTGACCGGTGCGGCGCTGTCGCCGCCGCCGGAGGCGGTTTCCTGCGGG